>JBDSLQ010000438.1:0-3282 GCA_039916285.1 Caldimonas sp. | reverse complement strand
TGGCTGCCGAGGACGCCGCCGGTGAGGTCGCCGATGTAGCCGGCGCCGAGCGATTCGATCAGGCCGAGCAGGACGCCGCCGACCATCGCGCCGGCGAGGTTGCCGATGCCGCCGAAGACCGCGGCGGTGAACGCCTTCAGGCCGGGCAGGAAGCCCATGGTGTGCTGCACCGAGCCGTAGTTGGCCGCGTACATGACGCCGGCGAGGGCGGCGAGCGCGGCGCCGATGACGAATGTCGCCGAGATCACGGTGTCGGGCTTGACGCCCATCAGCGCGGCGACGCGCGGGTTCTCGGCGGTGGCGCGCATCGCCCGCCCGAGGCGGGTGTGGTTGACGAGATACATCAGGCCGGTCAACGTCACCCCGGTGGCGACGAGGATCAGGATCTGCACGTTGTTGATCACCGCGCCGAAGACCACGTGCGGATCGCCCGGCAGCAGGATCGGGAACGACTTGTAGTTCGGCTTCCAGATGATCATCGCCAGCGTCTGCAGCAGCAGGCTCATCCCCATCGCCGTGATCAGCGGCGCCAGCCGGGGCGCGTTGCGCAGCGGCCGGTAGGCGATCTTCTCGATCGCGAAATTGAGCGCCGAGCAGACGATGACAGCGGCGACCAGGCCGACCAGCAGCAGCGCCCAGCCCGGCAGGCCGAGCCCGGCGAGCACCGTGACCACGGTCCAGCTCGTCAGCGCTCCCACCATCAGCACCTCGCCGTGGGCGAAGTTGATCAGGTTGATGATCCCGTAGACCATCGTGTAGCCGAGCGCCACCAGCGCATAGACGCTGCCCAGCACCAGGCCGTTGATGATCTGCTGGACGAAGGTCTCCATGCGCGCCGACTCTATTAGCAATTCCCCTGCCACCACCTAGGGGAACCTCTGAACGCCTGCAGACGCGAAGGCAGGCGGTTGACTTCGGCGCCGATGTGGACAACGCTCGCGCCACAAGACAGAGACGCGGGGGAGCCATGACATTGCGCAACCGGACGATCTTCATTTCCGGAGCCAGCCGCGGCATCGGCCTGGCCATCGCCTGCCGGCTGGCGCGCGACGGCGCCAACATCATCCTCGCGGCAAAGACCGCGCAGCCCCACCCGAAGCTGCCGGGAACGGTGTTCAGCGCCGCAAAGGAGGTCGTCGCCCTCGGCGGCAAGGCGCTGCCGATCGTCTGCGACATCCGCGACGAAGCGCAGGTTCAGGCGGCCGTCGATCAAGGCGTCGCCGCCTTCGGCGGCATCGACGCGTGCATCAACAACGCGAGCGCGATCTCGCTCACCGGCACGCTCGCCACCGACATGAAGCGCTACGACCTGATGAACCAGGTCAATGCGCGCGGCACCTTTCTTTGCTCCAAGCTGACGCTGCCGCATCTGCTGAAAGCCGGCAACCCGCACATCCTCAACCTCGCGCCGCCGCTCGACCTCGATCCGAAGTGGTTCGCAAACCACGTCGCCTACACGCTGGCCAAGTTCGGGATGAGCCTGTGCACGCTCGGCATGGCCGCCGAATTCAAGGGGCGGGTCGCGGTCAACTCGCTCTGGCCGATCACCGCGATCGACACCGCCGCGGTGCGCTTCGCGCTCGGCGGCGATGCCATGGCGGCGCAGTGCCGCAGCCCCGCAATCCTTGCCGATGCGGCCCACGCGATCCTGTCGCGACCGGTCTCCTGCAGCGGAAACTTCTTCATCGACGAGGAGATCCTTCGCGCCGAGGGGGTGACCGACTTCTCGCCCTACGCGCCGGGCGCGGACGACAAGGTGCTGCAGGGCGACTTCTTCGTTCCCGACGCGGTCTTCGATCGCTCGCCGACGCGGATCAAGCGCGGGTTCTGACCGGCCACGGGGCCGCGCACGACCATCAGCGTTTCGCTTCCTCGTTCAACCTCCGCAGCTCCGCCAGTCTTTCGCCGATGGAGATTTCCAGGCCCCGCGGCACCGGCTTGTAAAAGGCCTGCGCCTGCACGTCGTCGGGCCAGTAGCGCTCGCCCGCGGCGAAGGCGCCGGCCTCGTCGTGGGCGTAGCGGTAGCCTTTGCCGTAGTCGAGACCCTTCATCAGGGACGTCGGCGCGTTGCGCAAGCGCAGCGGCACCGGCCGCGTGCGGTCGCTCTTGATGAAAGCGCGCGCGGCGTTGTACGCGGTGTAGACGGCGTTGCTCTTCGGCGCCATCGCGAGGTAGACGACGGCTTCGGCGAGGGCGAGCTCCCCCTCGGGCGAGCCGAGGCGCTCGTAGGTCTCGGCGGCGTCGAGGGCGAGGCGCAAGGCGCGCGGATCGGCCAGGCCGATGTCCTCGCTCGCCATGCGGACCAGGCGGCGGGCCGCGTAGCGCGGATCGACGCCACCGTCGATCATGCGAACGAACCAGTAGAGCGAGGCGTCCGGATCGCTGCCGCGCACCGCCTTGTGCAACGCCGAGATGGTGTCGTAGAACTGCTCGCCGCCCTTGTCGTAGCGGCGCAGCTGCTCGCCCAGCGCATGCTCCAGCATGGGTTCGTCGATGATCTCGGGCTCGGGCGTCGCTGGGTCGATGAGGTCGGGGCGGCGCGCGCGCACCGTCGCGACCAGGTTCTCGTAGGCGTTGAGCAGCCGCCTGGCGTCGCCGTCGGCATAGCCGATGAGGCGCTCGCGCGCCGGCTCGGCGAGCGGCGGCGCCTCGAGCAGCGCCTGCGCCCGCGCGAGCAGGAGCGTCAGGTCATCGTCGTCGAGCGGCTTCAGCACATGGACCGTCGCGCGCGACAGCAGCGCCGAGTTGACTTCGAACGACGGGTTCTCGGTGGTCGCGCCGATGAAGGTGAAGAGGCCCGACTCGACGTGCGGCAGGAAGGCGTCCTGCTGGCTCTTGTTGAAGCGATGGACCTCGTCCACGAAAACCATCGTCGCGCGGCCCGATGTTCGCGCCGCCTGCGCGCGCTCGACCGCCTCGCGGATGTCCTTGACGCCGCCGAGCACTGCCGACATGGCGATGAACTGGGCCTCGAAGGCGTCGGCCATCAAGCGCGCCAGCGTCGTCTTGCCGACGCCCGGCGGGCCCCAGAAGATCATCGAGTGCGGCTTCTTCGCCTCGAACGCGACGCGCAGCGGCTTGCCGGGGCCGAGCAGGTGTGACTGGCCGATCACTTCGTCGATCGTGCGCGGGCGCAAGCGCTCGGCGAGCGGTGTCGCGGGATTCGTCGTGTGGAAGAGGTCGGCGGTCATCGGAGGAGATTCGTCGAGAGCGTCGTCGAGAGCTTCGAAAAGAGCGTGGTCGCGAGCGTCGCGAAGGGCGTCGTCGCGCGCGTCGTGAAGG
>JBDSLQ010000437.1:0-4785 GCA_039916285.1 Caldimonas sp. | reverse complement strand
ATCGGCTACGTCGCCGGAGCGCGCCTCTCGGCCGAGATCGCCGCCGAGCGCGTCATCTGCTGGGTGCTGGTCGTGAGCCTGCCGCTGACCGTGCCGGCGATGCTGCTGACCTGGCCGCAGCAAACGGCGCGCGCCGCCGCGTGGGGCGGCTTTGCCTACGTCACCGTCTTCTCGATGTGGCTCGGCTTCTTCGCCTGGTACCGGGGCCTGGCCCTCGGCGGCACGATGCGGGTGAGCCAGGTGCAGCTGCTGCAGCCGTTCCTCGCCATGCTGTTCGCGGTGCCGCTGCTCGGCGAGCGCCTCGATGCGGCCACGGTCGGTTTCGCGCTGGCGGTCGTCGCGACGGTTTTGCTCGGCCGCTGGATGTCGGTCGGCACGAGCAGCGTCGCCGCTCCTGCGTCCTTGCTCGCCGGCAACGTGCCGGCACCCAGCTTGACGAGGTGCCGATGAACGAGACGACATCGCCCTGGCAGCTCGCCGCGCGCACGGCGCGAATGAACCCGTCGGCGATCCGCGAGATCCTGAAGCTCACCGAGATGCCGGGAATCATCTCGCTCGCCGGCGGCCTGCCCTCGGCACTGACGTTTCCGGTCGAGGCCGTGCGCGAGGCGACGGCACGGGTGCTGCGCGACACGCCGCGCGAGGCGCTGCAGTACGCGGCGAGCGAAGGCTTCTGGCCGCTGCGCGAATGGGTCGCCGCGGAGATGGCGCGCCAGGGCATGGTGGTGAGCCCGGCGCAGGTGCTCATCACGACCGGCTCGCAGCAGGGTCTCGATCTCGTCGGCAAGGTCCTGATCGACGCCGGCAGTCGCGTCGCCGTTGAGTCGCCGACCTACCTGGGCGCGCTGCAGGCCTTCGTTCCCTACCAGCCCGAGTTCGTGAGCGTTGCCTGCGACGATGGCGGGCCGCTGCCCGGCGAGCTCGCGTCGAGCGCCGCGGGTGCGCGCTTCCTCTACGCGCTGCCCAATTTCCAGAACCCGAGCGGTCGCTCGATCGGCGCGCTCCGGCGGGCCGACCTCGCCGGCGCGGCCGCCAGCGCCGGCGTGCCGATCGTCGAGGACAACCCGTACGGCGACCTCTGGTACGACGCGGCGCCGCCGGCGCCGATCGCCTCGCACTGGCCGGAAGGAACGGTTTACCTCGGCAGCTTCTCGAAAGTGCTCGCGCCAGGGCTTCGCCTCGGCTACGTGATCGCGCCCGACGCGGTCTTCGCCAAGCTGGTCCAGGCCAAGCAGGCCGCCGACCTGCACACACCGGGATTCAACCAGCGCATCGTCCACGAGATCGTCCGCTCGGGCTTTCTCGACGCGCACGTGCCGACGATCCGCAGCCGCTACCGCGTCCAGCGCGACGCGATGCAGGCGGCGCTCGCCGCCCACCTGCCGAGCGAGGGGCCGCTCGCCTGCCGCTGGCAGATGCCCGGCGGCGGCATGTTCTTCTGGGTCGAGTTGCCCGAAGGCGTCGACAGCGAAACGCTGCTCGTCAAGGCCGTGGCGCGCGGTGTCGCCTTCGTTCCGGGCGCGCCGTTCTTCGCCGGCGCGGCGCGTGCCAACACCCTGCGCCTCTCGTTCGTGACCGTCGAGGCGGAGGCGATCGAGCGCGGCATCGCCGCCCTCGCGGCCGCGCTGCGCGAGCTCCACGAAGGCGGCTGCGCGTCGCACGTGGCGCACCGCGCCGAGCGCAAGGTCGAGGTCGCCCGATGAGCCGCTTCGCCTTCACCCAGGTCGACGTCTTCACCGCGACCGCGTTGCTCGGCAATCCGCTCGCCGTCGTGCACGGCGCCGACGCCCTCGACGAGGCGCGCATGCAGGCGTTCGCGCGCTGGACCAACCTGAGCGAGACGACCTTCCTGCTCGCGCCGACCGATCCTGCCGCCGACTACCGCGTGCGCATCTTCACGCCGGGCGGCGAGCTGCCGTTCGCCGGTCATCCGACGCTCGGCAGCTGCCACGCCTGGCGCGAGCGTGGCGGCAGGCCGCGTACGCCGGGCGAGGTCGTCCAGCAATGCGCGGTCGGCCTGGTGCGGATCAGGCTGGAGGCCGCCGGCGCCGCCTTCGCCGCGCCGCCGCTCGCGCGCGCCGAGGTGAGCGCCGACGACCTCGACGCCGTTCTCGCCGCGCTCGGCACCGGCCGCGCGAATCTGATCGCCGCGCAGTGGCTGAACAACGGCCCGAACTGGCTCAGCGTGCAGCTCGATTCGGCGGCGACCGTCCTCGCGCTCGAGCCCGACGCGGCGCGGATGAAGCGCTTCAGATCCGTCGGCGTGGTCGGCGCGCATCCGGCGGGAAGCGAGTGCGCGTTCGAGGTTCGCGGTTTCGTCGGCACGCCGTCGCTCTACGAAGACCCGGTGACCGGCAGCCTCAACGCCGGCCTCGGTGAATGGCTGATCGGCTCCGGCCACGCGCCCGAGCGCTACCTCGCCGCGCAAGGCACCCGTCTCGGCCGCGCCGGCCGCGTTCGCATCGCCCGCGAAGGCGCGACGCTCTGGGTCGGCGGCGACACCGTGACCTGCATCCGCGGCGAGGTCGGGCTGTGAGCGGCGCGACGACCGCGCCGGCGATCGCGCTCGATCATCTCGTCGTCGCCTGCCGCAGCCTGGACGCGGGCCGCGCCTGGTGCGAGGCGACGTTCGGCGTCTCTGCCGCGACGGGCGGCCGGCACGCGCTGATGGGAACTCACAACCTGCTGCTCTCGCTCGCGTCGCCGCGTTTTCCGCAGGCCTACCTCGAGCTGATCGCGATCGACCCCCAGGCGCCGGCGCCGGCCGAGCCGCGCTGGTTCGACCTCGACGACCCAGCGTTGCAGGCAGCGATCGTCGAGCCGCGTCTCGTCCACTGGGTCGCGCGCACGAGCGACATCGACGCCGCGGCCGGCGCGCTGCGCGACGTCGGCCACGATCCCGGCCGCATCGTCGGCGCAGAACGGATGACGGCGCGCGGCCCGCTGCGCTGGCGCATCACGTTGCCCGCCGGAGGCCGGCGACCGGCGGGTGGCGCGCTGCCGCTCCTGATCCAGTGGGGCGACGCCTTCCATCCCACGGATTCGCTGCCGCCGAGCGGCGTGTCGATCGCGGTGCTCGAGATCTTCGGCGTGAGCGCGCCGCTCGCTGCCTGCCTGCGCGATGCACGGGTGGGAGCGGGCCCCGAGCCTCTGCTCGCGCGGCTGGCGAGCCCGCGAGGCGAGGCGAGGTTGGCGGCGCCGTTCGAGACGGGCCCGCCGATCGAGCCGGGCCGCTCGACCCCGCCCGCCGTCAGCGCCTGAAGCTCCAGGCGCGCCGCAGACCGCCCCACGCCGCGCTCGCCGCCGGATCGCCGTCGCGCATGCTCGCCCAGTAGCGCCGCACGACGACCCACGACGACACCACCACGAGGGCGGCGAGCGCGCTGGCGAGAACGATCACGCTGCGCGCCGGCTTCGACTTGCGATCGGGCGGCAGCGCGACGTCGACCTGTTGCAACGACACGCCTTCCTTGGCTTCGTCGAGCTTGGCGACTTCGTACTGGCGGACCATGCTCTCGAGCAAGGTTTCCTGCAGCTTCAGCTCGCGCCTGGCGCGCACGTAGTCGACCGCCGCCTCGGGGATCCGGCCGACCGGCATGTCGACCGCGCTGCCGGGCGCGCCACCCTGGCCCGATTCCATCCGCGTCAGCTCGGCACGCAGCCCGCGCAGCTCGGAGTGCAGACGCATCACCGCCGGGTTCTGTTCGGTGGCCGAGGTCCGCAGCACGCGCAGCTGCACTTCTCGTTCGCTGATCTGCGCGCGCAGCAGCGCGGCGTTCGCGATCAGCGCCTCGGCCTGCTTGTCGAGGACGATCACGCCGGACTTCTCCTGAACCGCCTGCAACGACTGCTCGGCCTTGACCAGCCGCTCCTTGGTCTCCTGCAGCTGCTTCTCGAAGAAGGCGCGGCGCAGCTGCGCCTCCGAGACGGCGAGGCGGCCGAGCAGCTTCGTCACCTCGGCCTCGTGCGCGTTGGCGAGATCGGCGGCGAACTTGGCGTCCTTGTCGTCGACCTCGACGCCGATGACGCCGCTCTTCTTCTCCGAGCCGACGCGGACGAAGCTCGGCAGGATCTTGCGCAAGGCCTCGTAGCTGTCCACGTCGTAATGCGCCTTGAGGTTGAAGCGCGCGTCCAGGCCGCGCTGCACGCTGTCGCTCTTCAGCAAGGCGACATAGAGGTCGTCGGGTGTCTTGGCGGCCAGTCCGCCGGCGATGCCGCCGAGCGAGCCGAGCGCCGCGAGCGCCGCCGCCGAGCCGCTTTGCTGCTGCGAGCCGGGCGCGAGAAACGTCGTCCGAGCCGTGTACATGGGCGGCAGCAAGAGGGCGACGACGGCCGCCAGCACGGCGACAGCGGCGGTGACGCCGCCGATGAGCGCCTTCTTCTCGCCGATCCAGGTGAGGACGTCGGTGAGCGAGACCGCCGGCCCGACGGCGTCGTCGCTCTCGCTGTCGTACAGCGCCTGGGCGGCGGCCAGCGGCGTGGTCGAGTCGGCGCTGAGCATGTCGGGCCTCAGTTCCGGATCGAATTGAGGGCGGCGATGCCGATGCCGAAGCCCGAGAAGATCTGCGCGAAGTCCTTCAGGTTTCGCACCAGGGCCCGCCCCCGGGTCTCGAAATCGAGCTGGTTCGGCACGACCAGCGCGTCGCCCGGCTGAAGCACCTGCGATTCGAGCCCGCCGCGGCCGAAGAAGCCGCGCCGGTCGCCGGCGCTGTTGACGGTGCCGTCGGCGCGCAGGATGAACATGTTCGAGGTGTCGGCCGCCTCGTCGGCGCCGGCCAGGCGCAG
>JBDSLQ010000436.1:0-4701 GCA_039916285.1 Caldimonas sp. | reverse complement strand
CCGCAGAGCGTGTTCGCGCTCCAGAAGGAGCTCTCGCGCGAGACCGAGCGGCAGTACACCAAGCTCAGCTTCAGCGAGCGGCTCAAGCTGCAGCTCGAGAACCTGACCGCCAGCGCGAAAGCCTGACGGTCCTGCGATGCGCTTCTCCGTGTACCAGGTCAGCCGCAAAGGCGGCCGCGAGAAGAACGAAGACCGCATGGGCTATTGCTACACGCGCGACGCGGGCCTGTTCGCTCTCGCCGACGGCATGGGCGGGCACCCGGAAGGCGAGGTCGCCTCGCAGCTCGCGCTGCAGACGCTGGCGGCGATGTTCCAGCGCGACTGCAAGCCGACGCTGCCCGACCCGCTGCGATTCCTGCACGAGGCGATCGTCGCCGGCCACCACCAGTTGCTGCGCTACGCCACGCAGAAGGCGCTGATCGACACGCCGCGAACGACCATCGTCGCCTGCCTGATGCAGGGCAACGCCGCCTACTGGGCCCATTGCGGCGACTCTCGCCTTTACATGGTCCGCGGCGACAAGCTGATCGCGCGAACGCGCGATCACTCCTATTCCGAGCTGCAGCAGACGATGAGCCAGGTCGTGCCGATGGGCGACCGCTTCAATCGCAACGTTCTCTTCACCTGCCTCGGCAGCCCCGGCAAGCCGGTGGTCGACACCGTCGGCCCGTTGCTGATGCAGGCCGGTGACCGGCTCCTGCTCTGCTCCGACGGGTTGTGGGGGACGGTGAACGACGGCGAGATCACTGACCAGCTTGCGGCGCTGCCGCTCTCGGACTCGGTGCCCGAGCTGGTCGAGCAGGCGCTGCGCAACGGCGGCGCGAAGTGCGACAACGTCTCGGTCCTGGCGATGGAGTGGGAAGGGGTCGAGAACGACAGCGGCTCCGGCATCCAGACGGCGTCGCTCGGCGAGGCGGTGTTCGCCTCGACGATCCAGGCGAGCGTGCTCGGCACCGACGTTTCGCCGGACGAGCTCGACGACGCCGAGATCGAGCGCTCGATAAAGGAAATCAACGAAGCGATCAAGCGCTCGTCGCAGCACAAGAAGGGCTGAACGCCCTTCTTGCGCTGCGCCGCTCGCTCGCCCGCTTCGCTTCGCCTTGCAGGCGAAGCGCGCCTGACAGGGCTGCTCCCTCCCCGCTTCGCTCCCCTCCCCCCGAGAGGGAGGGGCGGGCGCCGCTGGCGTCCCTTTTCGAGCGGCGACAATCGGGGATGACTTTCAAACGCTCCCGAGGTCGTGCGCATGATGCGTTGCGGCCGATTTCGATCGTGCGCGGGTTCACGCGGCATGCTGAAGGCTCGGTGCTCGTGTCGTTCGGCGACACGAAGGTGCTGTGCACGGCGTCGGTCGAGGAGAAGGTGCCGCCGCACAAGCGGGGGAGCGGCGAGGGGTGGCTGACGGCCGAGTACGGGATGCTGCCGCGCTCGACGCACACGAGGAGCGACCGCGAGGCGGCGCGCGGCAAGCAGAGCGGTCGCACGCAGGAGATACAGCGCCTGATCGGCCGGTCGCTGCGCTGCGTGCTCGATCTCGCCGCCCTGGGCGAGCGGACGATCTCGCTCGACTGCGACGTGCTGCAGGCCGACGGCGGCACGCGCACCGCGGCCATCACCGGCGCTTTCGTCGCCGCGCACGACGCGGTGTCGTGGCTGGTCGCGCAGGGTCGCCTCGTTCGCTCGCCGATTCGCGACTTCGTCGCCGCGGTGTCCGTCGGCATCGTCGAGGGCACGCCGCTGCTCGACCTCGAATACGTCGAGGACGCGGCTTGCGACACCGACATGAACGTCGTGATGACCGCGAGCGGCGGTTTCGTCGAGCTGCAGGGAACGGCCGAAGGTGCGACCTTCTCGCGCGCCGAGATGGACGCGCTCCTCGCCCTGGCGGGCAAGGGCATCGGCGAGCTGGTCGCGGCGCAGCGCCGCGCCCTGGGCCCGCCGCTGCCGGCCTCGGCGTGAGGCTGGTCCTCGCTTCCAGCAATCCCGGCAAGCTGGCCGAGCTCGCCGACCTGTTCGCGCCGCTCGGCGTCGATCTCGTCGCCCAGGCTTCGCTCGCCATCGACGAAGCCGACGAGCCGCATTGCACCTTCATCGAAAACGCGCTCGCCAAGGCGCGCCACGTTGCGCGCGCCGCCGGCGCTGCGGCGATCGCCGACGACTCGGGCCTGTGCGTCGACGCGCTCGGGGGCGCGCCGGGAGTCGCTTCGGCGCACTTCGCGCCGATCGAGCGCCAGGCCGGCGAGGACCGCGAAGCGTTCCGGCGCCGCCAGGACGTCGCCAACAACGACCGCCTGCTCGCGCTGCTGCGCGGCGAGCGCCGCCGCGTCGCGCACTTCGTGGCGACCCTCGTCGCCGTGCGCCGCGCCGACGACCCCGAGCCGGTGATCGCGCTCGGCCGCTGGAGCGGCGAGCTGCTCGAAGCGGCGCGCGGCAACGGCGGCTTCGGCTACGACCCGCTGCTCTACCTGCCATCGTTCGGCCGCACCGTCGCCGAGCTCGACGCCGGCACCAAGAACCGGCTCAGCCATCGCGCCCAGGCCGCACAGCGAATGCTCGGCCTCCTGCGCGAGGCCTGGGGCCTGCGAGCGCTCGACGAGGCGAGCGCGAGCGGGCGCTAGATGGCCGCGGTGCCGATCGTCGCCGCGGCCCCGGGCCGACCGCTCGGTGGCGTCGCCGAGCGCCTGGCGCGATGGATGCGGCCGGGCGCGCTGACGCTGGCCGCCTTGCCGCCGCTCTCGCTCTATGTCCACTTGCCGTGGTGCCTGAAGAAGTGCCCGTACTGCGACTTCAACTCGCACGCCTGGCGCGACGACGCCGGCGCGCTGCCGGAATCACGTTACGTCGACGCGCTCGTGCTGGACCTGGAAGCGTCGCTGCCCTTCGTCTGGGGCCGCCGCGTTCACACGGTCTTCATCGGCGGTGGCACGCCGAGCCTGTTCGCGCCCGCCTCGATCGAAAGGCTGGTCGCCGCCATCCGGGCGCGACTGCCGCTCGAGCCGGGCTGCGAGATCACGCTCGAAGCGAACCCCGGCACCTTCGAGCGTGAGCGCTTCCACGCCTACGCCGGCGCCGGCATCACGCGCCTCTCGATCGGCGTGCAGAGCTTCGACGACCGCAAGCTGCTCGCCCTCGGCCGCGTTCACGACGCGGCGCAGGCACGCGCTGCCGTCAAAGAAGCGAAGGAGGCGTTCGCGACCTTCAACCTCGACCTGATGTACGCGTTGCCGGGGCAGACGCTCGCCGAGTGCGCCGAAGATGTCGACGCCGCGCTGTCGTTCCAGCCGCCGCACCTGTCGCTCTATCACCTGACGGTCGAGCCGAACACCTTCTTCGCGCTTCACCCGCCGAGCGTTCCGGACGACGACCTCGCCTCGGCAATGCTCGACCTCATCGTCGACCGCGCCCGGGGCGCCGGGCTCGATCGCTACGAGGTGTCGGCGTTCGCGCGGGCCGGCCACCGCGCTCGCCACAACCTGAACTATTGGGAGTTCGGCGACTACCTCGGCATCGGCGCCGGCGCCCACGGCAAGATCAGCTTCCCGCACCGCATCGCCCGGCAGGTGCGTCTGCGCGATCCGGCCGCCTACATGGCCGGGGCCGAGTCCGGCGCGGCCGTCGCCTCCGAGAGCGAGCTCGCCCGCGGCGACCTGCCGTTCGAGTTCATGCTCAACGCGCTTCGACTGAAGGAGGGTTTCGAGATCGCGCGCTTCAGCGAACGCACCGGTCTGCCGATGTCGGCGATCGAACGGCCGCTCGCCGAAGCCGAACGGCGCGGCCTGGTATGGCGCGACCTGAAGCATCTGCGGCCGACGCCGCTCGGGTTCGACTTCCTCAACGATCTGCAGCAGCTTTTTCTCGGCGAGCCGGGCTGAGACGGGACCGAAACGGGCGCGTGTTGCGACCGCGCACCTCATCTCCGTGCATTCACCTCGGTCGACGCCGCCTCGCGTTGCTGGCGGGATCGGCGCGAAACCCCGCTAGACTGCTTCGAAGCTCACGCCCACTTCGTGCCGTCCAAGATCGACCCTCCGCTCAGCGATCGAAGCACGCTCAGCCTCGACGGCGCGCTGCAATTGCTGCAGCAGTCGGGTCATGCCCTCCCGGAGCGGCACAGCGCCGGCGATGCTGTCTGGCTGCAGGCCGTGGTCGACGGCCTGTGCCAGCTTTCGAGCCGAGATCCGCTCACCGGCCTGGCGAACCGGCGCCACTTCGAGCTGACGCTGGCGAGCGAGGTCGACCGCGTCGCCCGCGCCGGCGAGCCTGCGCTGGTCCTGATGATCGACATCGATCACTTCAAGCGCGTCAACGACGCGCACGGGCACCAGGCCGGCGACATCGTCCTCAAGGAAGTCGCGCTCGCGCTCGGCGAGTGCATCCGGCCGATGGACACCGTGGCGCGCTTCGGCGGCGAGGAGTTCGCCATGATCCTGCCCAACTGCGCGCCGTTCTTCGCCCAGCACGTCGCCGAACGCATCCGCACCCACGTCGGCTCGCGCCGCATCGACATCGGCCCGGGCGAGATGGTGTCGGTCACCGTGTCGATCGGCGGTGCCTTCGCGCCGCAATGGGTCCGCTCTTCGGCGCTGCTCTGGGTCGAGCGCGCCGACCAGCAGCTCTACCGCGCCAAGTCGGAAGGGCGCAACCGCGCCTGCCTCGAGCAGCCGATCGTGTCGCAGGTCAGTGCCGAGGAGAAGGGTCTCCTCT
>JBDSLQ010000435.1:0-4984 GCA_039916285.1 Caldimonas sp. | reverse complement strand
GGATCCTCGTCGACGAGCTTGGTCAGGATCTCCCACATGCGCTGCTCGTCGCCGTGCCGCTTCGGCTCGATCGCCAGGCCGTGCACGGGCTTGGGAAACGCCATCGGCGCGAGGTGGATGTGATCGTCCTCGGCAGTGTCGTGGAGGACCGCGTCAAACCTGATCTCGTCGATCTTGGCGACGGCGACGATGTCGCCGGGCAGCGCCTGCGCGACCTCGACGTGGTCCTTGCCCTGCAGCATGAAGAGGTGGGCGACCTTGAACGGCTTTCGGCCGTCGCCGATGTAGAGCAGGCTCTCCTTCGAGATCGTTCCCTGGTGGACGCGGAACACGCCGAGCCGGCCGACGAAGGGATCGACCGTGACCTTGAAGACGTGCGCCAGCACGTGCCGATTCGGCTCGGGCAAGGCCGGCGCGAGCGGCTCGGCGGCAGCGCCCTCGCCGCGCAGGAACGCCGGCGGGTTCGCCTCGCCCGGGTGCGGCAGCAACTTGACGATGACGTCGAGCAGCTCGGCGACGCCGGCGCCGGTCTTCGCCGAGACGAAGCACACCGGGATCAGGTGGCCCTCGCGCAGCGCCTGCTCGAGCGGCGCGTGCAGCTCCGAGGCGTCGATGTCGCCGTCGTTGAGATAGCGGTCGACGAAGTCGGCGTCGACCTCGACGACCTGCTCGACCAGCGCGCGGTGCGCTGCGTCGACGCTGCCGAAATCGCTGTGGCCCTCGCGGTTGTGAAAGCAGTCGACGACGCGCGTGCCGCGCCCATCGGGCAGGTTGAGCGGCAGGCACTCCTTGCCGCACGCCTCCTGGATCTGCGCCAGCACGCGCGGCAGGTCGACGCCGGGCGCGTCGATGCGGTTGACGATGATCATGCGGTCGCGCTGACGCGCCGCCGCGTGCTCCATCATGCGGACCGCCATCGGCTCGACGCCGACCTGGGCGTTGATGACGATCGCCGCGGTCTCGACCGCCTCGAGCGCGGGCAGGCTCTGGCCGAGGAAGTCGGGCGCGCCCGGCGTGTCGATGAAGTGCACGCGCGTCTCGCCGTGCATCAGGTGCAGCACGCTGGAGTTGAGCGAGTGCTGCATGCGTCGCTCGAGCGCATCGAAGTCGCTCACCGTCGTGCCGCGCTCGAGCGATCCCGGCGTGACGATGGCGCCGGCGGCGGCGAGCAGCGCCTCGGCGAGGCTGGTCTTGCCGGCGGCGGCCGGGCCGACGAGCGCGAGCGTGCGGATCGATTCGACGCCGGCGCTCGCGCCGTTGAGTGGGCTCGACATGGGGGTTCTCCTTCAGCGGCGGCCGGCAGGAAAGACCCCGGCATCGGTCAGTGCGAGCAGGAAACGCTCGCCGGCGGCGAGCTGGGCGAGCGAGACATATTCGTCGGCCTGGTGCGCCTGCGCGATGTGGCCCGGGCCGCAGACGACGGTCGGCGTGCCGGCGCGCTGGAACAGGCCCGCCTCGGTGCCGAACGCGACCAGCGTCGTCGCGGCGCTGGCGGCGAGGCGTTGCGCGAGCAGCACGGCCGGGTCGTCGGCGCCGGCGAGGAAGGCCGGCATCTCGCAAATCGTCTCGAAGCGGATTCCCGCGGCGGCGTCGACCGCGCGCATCGCCGGCTCGAGCGTCTCGGCGTAGGCGCGCACCTCGCCCTGCATCGTCGCGACGTCGCTGCCCGGCAGGTTCCTGAACTCGTAGTGAAAGCGGCAGTCCTCGGGGACGACGTTGTCGGCGATGCCGCCTTCGATGACGCCGACCGAGCCGGTGGTGTAAGGCACGTCGAACCCCTCGTAGCGAGGCTCCTCGTCGCGCCAGCGCGCCGACATGTCGGCGAGCTTGGCGACGACGCGCGCGCCGACCTCGATCGCGTTGACCGCGTGCGGCGTCAGCGACGAATGGGCGGCGTGGCCGCGAACGCAGCAGCGCCAGCGGTAGACGCCCTTGTGCGCGAGCGCGGGGACCATTCCGGTCGGCTCGCCGACGATGCAGGCGAGCGGCTTGACGCCGGCCTCGCGCATGTCGGCGATCAGCCGGCGTGCGCCGAAGCCGCCGACCTCCTCGTCGTAGCTGAACGCGAGATGGACGGCGAATGGCAAGTCGGCTTCGAGAAACGCCGGCACCTGGGCCACGGCGAGGCCGATGAAGCCCTTCATGTCGGCGCTGCCGCGGCCGTAGAGGCGGCCGTCGCGGACCTCGGCGCCGAGCGGATCGACCGACCAGTCCTGGCCGTCCCACGGCACCGTGTCGGTGTGGCCCGACACGATCACGCCGGCGGGCTTGCCGGCGCCGAGAGTCGCGAACAGGTTCGCCTTGCCGCGCTCGTCGTCGAACGTGAGCCGGCTGGCGACGCCGTGGCGGGCAAGCTCTTCGCGAATGAAATCGATCAGCGCCAGGTTCGATTCGCGGCTGACGGTGTTGAAGCGAACCAGGGTGCGCGCCATCTCGAGGGCACGCGTGGAGGGGGCGGCAGGCAGGTCCATCGGTGCAATATAGCGACTGCACTCCCTTGGATGCTCATGGATATCGAGATCAGCCGCAACGACATCGCCGCCGCCCGGGATCGCATCGCCGGCGACATTCGCCACACGCCGCTGCTGCGCATCGCCGGCGGCGAGCTCGGCATCGACGGCGTCGAGCTCTGGCTGAAGCTGGAGCACCTGCAGGTCAGCGGCAGCTTCAAGGCGCGCGGCATGTTCAACCGGATGCGCTCGAATCCGGTCCCCGCCGCCGGCGTCGTCATCGCCTCGGGCGGCAATGGCGGCATCGCCGTCGCCTGCGCGGCGCAGGCGCTCGGCGTGCGCTGCGAGGTGTTCCTCCCGGAAACGTCGAGCCGCGCCAAGCGCGACAGGCTCGCGCGGCTCGACGCCCGCGTCACCAACGGCGGGCCCAGCTACAGCGATGCGCTCTCCGCCAGCCTGGCGCGACAGGCCGAGACCGGCGCGCTCCTGATGCACGCCTACGACCAGCAAGAAGTCGTCGTCGGCGCGGCGACGCTCGCCGCCGAGGTCGAAGCCGACGCCGGCGTTCCCGACCGCGCGCTGGTCAGCGTCGGCGGCGGCGGGTTGATCGCCGGGGTCAGCGCCTGGTTCGGCGACCGCTGCACGATCGATGCGGTGGAGCCCGAGCTGGCACCGACCTTGTTCCGCGCCCGTGCGGCCGGCACGCCGGTAGACGTCGCGGTGTCCGGGATCGCCGCCGATTCCCTCGGCGCGAGCCGGATCGGCAACATCGCCTGGGCGCAGACCCAGCGCCATGTCGACCACGCCTACCTTCTCTCCGACGCGGCGATCCGCACGGCGCAGCAAACGTTGTGGCAGGAGCTGCGCCTGGCCGTCGAGCCGGCCGCGGCACTGCCGCTCGCGGCGCTGACGACGCGCGCCGTCAGGCCGGAGCGCGGCGAGAAAGTGCTGCTGGTGATCTGCGGCGCGAACGTCGACCTGGCGACGCTGGTCTGATCGCCGGTCGATTGCCGCGAGCGCGGACGCGAGCCCCGCAGTCGCGAGGCGGACGCGGCGTCAGGTCTTCGCCGACTTGCGGTCGGCTTTCTTCGCCGCTTCCAGGTTCTCGGCCTTCTTCGTCTGCTTGTCGGCACGCGACGGCTTGTTGCTCTTGGCCGCCTTCTCCTTCGCCGGCTTGGCCGCCTTCGGCTCCTTCGGCGACTTCGCGGGCTTGGCAGGCTTGGCTGGCTTCACCGCCTTGACCGGCCTGGCCCGTGGCAGCTTGGCCTTGGCCTGGCGCTCCGCCTGGGCCGCCTTCAGCGCCTGGCGCTCGTCGCGCAGCGCCTTTTCCTTCTCCGACCCGGCCTGGCCGGACCCCTGCGAGGACACGCGGCTTGCCATGACGAGGTGAAGCCGCTGGCCGTTCTTCTGGAGTTGGCGCGCGAGCGATGCGATACGAATGGGCATGAAGTGCTCCGGAAAGAAAGGGGTCGAATGTAGCCGGCGCGCGCTCTCAACTGCGCGGCCGTGCCGGGCCGATCAGGTTGAGGACGCCGATGAAGGTGTTCAGGCGCCGGCTCATGAACCCCGGCGTCATGGTCTCGACGTCGGCGAAGTCGAGGACGACCGGTCGCAGGCGCCCGTCGGGCGGCCACGCCGGGCCGTTCGAGGCGGCCGGCTCGCCGCGTTCCGCGAAGCTCACCCAGCGCGCCGAAAAGGCCGCCGCGGCGGCGCGGTCGGCGGCGTCGAGCGGCCGCGTCAGACATCCGCACAGGGCGCCAGTGCCGAACAGCGCCGGCACCTCGCCGCCGTGGGCGACGCCGGGGTCGTCGCGCAGCGCTGTCTGCTGGCGGCTGTAGTAATAGCGCCAGGTCGGTGCACGCGCCGAATGAAGGTAGGCGATGCGGCGTGCGAACGCCGTGAAGACGACGTCGCGGATCACCTGGCGCCCGAGCTCGGCCTCGTCGGTCCCCTGCGGATAGAGCGGGCGGATCGCGACGCGCGCAGCGCCGAGCTTTTTCACCAGCGCGGCGGGCTGGATGCCGAAAGCCAGGGCGACGCTGGTCTCGTCGCTGTTGCTGCCGATGACGAGCGGCACCGGCGCCTCCTGCCCGGCCCGGAACGCGGCCAGGATCGGGCGCGGCACGGCGGCATCGCCGACGATCAAACCAGGCGCCAGCGAGACTGCGGGCCCGAGCCCGGCCAGCGCCGCGGCCGGAACGCCGCGCAGCTCGGCGGCAGTGGCGCGCTCGCCCGCCAGGCCGACGCTGCTGGCGATGCGGATGCCGGTCGCGCGTGCCTTTTCACGCGTGTGACTGGGCAATCCGTAGGGACTCTGGGCGATCGCCTGCTGGAACTTGCCGCGCGCCACGGGCGATGCCATCAGCGCCAGCACGCTTTGCGCTCCCGCCGACTGCCCGGACACGGTGACGCGCGCCGGATCGCCGCCGAAGGCCGCGATGTTGCGCTGGACCCAGTCGAGCGCGGCGATCTGGTCGAGGAGGCCGAAGTTGGCCGGCGCCTCCGGCACGCCGCGTTCGAGCGCCGGGTGCACG
>JBDSLQ010000434.1:0-3349 GCA_039916285.1 Caldimonas sp. | reverse complement strand
AAGTTGCGCAGCTCCGAGAGCGCGAGGTCGTAGCCGGTCAGGTGCAGCAGCGAGTACAGCAGCATCGAGCCGTGCCCGTTCGAGAGCACGAAGCGATCGCGCCCCGGCCAGCGCGGATTCGCCGGGTTGTGGCGCAGGTGACGGCTCCACAGCGCGACCGCGATCTCGGCCATGCCCATGGGCGCGCCGGGGTGGCCGGAGTTGGCCTGCTGGACCGCATCCATCGACAAGGCGCGGATCGCGTTGGCCATCAGGCTCGACCGATGCGCGCCTGTCGCGTCGCCCCCCGCGCGCGCGCCCCGGCGTTGCACGGGCGGGCTTTCCGGAGAAACGATCGCGTCCATGACAGGAGGTCCGTTCGAGACAGGGAGCCGGCCATTTTAGAGGGCGGGGGGCACCCGGACCCCGCCGCGATAATCGCGCCGATGCAAGGCCTGCACCTCACCGCCGACCTGCGCGGCTGCGCGGCGGCGCAGCCCTTGATGACGGCGCCTGCCGTATTGCGATCGATCTGCCTCGACGCCGTCGCCGCGGCCGGCCTCACGCCCGTCGGCGAGCTCTTCCATCGCTTCTCGCCCGGCGCGCCGCAAGGCGACGGCGCCGCACCGGCGGGAATCACCGGTGTCGTCCTCCTCGCCGAATCGCACGTGGCCGTCCACACCTGGCCCGAGATCGGAGCAGCGACGCTCGACGTCTACGTCTGCAACCTCGGCGCCGACAACTCGGCGCGCGCCGAAGCACTGCTGGCGAGGCTGATCGCCGCGTTCGCGCCGGCATCGGTCGAGCGTCACGCGATCGAGCGCGGCGCCTTGACGGCGACGACCCTTCGATGAAGGCGATCCTCCTCGCTGCCGGCCGCGGCAAGCGCATGCGGCCGCTTTCCGACACCTGCCCCAAGCCCCTTCTCGTGGTGCACGGCAAGCGCCTGATCGAATGGCACCTCGAGGCACTCGCGCAGGGAGGCGTTCGCGAGGTCGTCGTCAACACCGACTGGCTCGAGGAGCAGATCGTGGCGACGATCGGCGACGGTGCGCGCTTCGGCCTGCGCATCGCCTACTCGCGCGAGGGCCGCGACCACGGCGGCGCGCTTGAGACGGCGGGGGGCATCGCCAAGGCCCTGCCGCTCCTCGGCGACACGTTCTGGGTCGTCTCGGCCGACGTCTGGGCGCCCGACTTCCGCTTCAGCGCCGGCGCGGCGGCGCGATTCGTCGAGAGCGGCCGCCTCGCCTGCCTCTGGCTGGTGCCGAACCCGAGCTTTCATCCGCGCGGCGACTTCGGCCTCGACGACGAGGGCTTGGGCCTGGCCGAGGGCACCGGCCCCGACGGCCAGCGCTGGACCTACGCCAACATCGCCCTCGTCCGCGCCGAAATGTTCGCCGCCATCGCGCCGGGAACGCACGCCGCGCTCGCACCGCTGCTCTACGCAGGCATGCGCGAACGGCGCATCGGCGCCGAGGTCTATCGCGGCCGCTGGGAGAACGTCGGCACGCCGATGCAGCTCGAGGCGCTCAACGCCACGCCGCCCTGACGCGCGCTCACGCGGACAGCGGCACCGCGATCGCGTCGATTCGTGCCAGGACTTCGGGCGTCAGCCGCGGCACGACGTCGACGGCGAGCAGGTTGGCGCGCAGCTGGCCGACGTTCGAGGCGCCGGTGATGACGGTCGAGACGCGCGGGTTTTTCAGCGCCCAGGCGATCGCCATCTGGCCGACGCTGGCGCCGATCTCGGCGGCGATGCCCTCGAGCTTGTCGACCGCGGCGTTCTTGCTTTCGTCGGTCAGCCCCTTGGCGAGCCACGACATGCTTTCGAGCGCGCCGCGGCTGCCGGCCGGAATGCCGCCGCGGTACTTGCCGGTCAAGAGCCCGCTCGCGAGCGGGCTCCAGGTCGTCAGGCCGAGGCCGAGGTCGCCGTAGAGAAGCGCGTACTCCTGCTCGACGCGCTTGCGGTGGAACAGGTTGTACTGCGGCTGCTCGACGATCGGCTTGTGCAGGTTGCGCCTGTCGGCGATCTCCCAGGCAGTGCGGATGTCGGCCGCGTTCCACTCGCTCGTTCCCCAGTAGAGCGCCTTGCCGCGCCTGATCATGTCGCTCATCGCCCACACCGTTTCCTCGATCGGCGTGTTCGGGTCGGAGCGATGGCAATAGACGATGTCGATGAAGTCGAGCCCCATGCGCCTGAGCGAGCCGTCGATCGCCTGGCTCAGGTACTTGCGGTTGAGCGTGTCCATCCGGTTGACGGTGTTGCCCTCGCGCTCGAGCCCCCAGAAGAACTTGGTCGAGACGACGTAGTTGAGGCGCGGCCACTTCAACGCCTTGATCGCCTCGCCCATCACGACCTCGCTCTGGCCGCGCGCGTAGACCTCGGCGTTGTCGAAGAAGTTGACGCCCGAATCCATCGCCGCGGCGAGCATCTCCTTGGCCGCGGTGACGTCGACCTGCGTGTGGTACGTGATCCACGAGCCGAGCGAGAGCTCGCTGACCTTCAAGCCGCTCGTGCCGAGACGCCGGTATTGCATGGGCATGGTGGTCCCCTCCCGATGAGTGTTCGAAGCCCCCGGCCGCGATTCTGGCCCTGCCGGCCGCTACAGTCGACGCCATGAGTGCTTCGACTGCCACGTCCTTCGCCGCCCGCCGGGCCCGCATCGCCGCAGCGATGCAGAGGGCCGGCGGCGGCATCGCCATCGTGCCGACCGCGCCCGAGCGGCAGCGCAACAGCGACAACGACCACCCGTACCGGCACGGCAGCGACTTCCACTACCTGACCGGCTTCGCCGAGCCCGAGGCGTGGCTGGTGATCGGCAGCGACGGCCGCACGGTGCTCGTGTGCCGCCCGAAGGACGTCGAACGCGAGCTGTGGGACGGCGTACGACTCGGCCCCGACGCGGCGCCGGCGGCGCTCGGCGTCGACGAGGCGGTCGCCCTCGAGCGCCTCGACGAGACGATGGTCGATCGCCTCGCCGACCAACCCGCGATCTGGCGCAGCTTCGACACGCCGGGCCTCGGCGCGCGCATCGACGGCTGGCTCGAGCGCGTCCGCGCGAGGAGCCGGATGGGCGTCGAGGCCCCCGCCGTCCAGCACGACCTCGCCGGGCTTCTCGCGGCGATGCGCGTCACCAAGGACGCCGGCGAGGTGGCCACCATGCGCCGTGCGGCGGCGATCAGCGCCGCCGCGCACGTCCGCGCGATGCGCTTTTGCGCGGCGCGCTTCGCAGCCGACCGGCACGCGGCGGTCCCCGAGTACGAGATCGAGGCCGAGCTGCTGCACGAGTTCCGCCGCTCCGGTGCCGAGGGTCCGGCTTATACCTCGATCGTCGCCGCCGGCGCGAACGCCTGCATCCTCCATTACACG
>JBDSLQ010000433.1:0-2621 GCA_039916285.1 Caldimonas sp. | reverse complement strand
TTGGTGTGCAGCGAGTTGCAGTTGTCGTAGATCGCGATCAGCGCCTGCAGCGTCGTGCGGATGTCGTTGAACTGCACTTCCTGCGCGTGCAGGCTCCGCCCGCTCGTCTGCACGTGGTACTTGAGCTTCTGGCTGCGATCGTTGGCGCCGTAGCGGTCGCGCATCGCCACCGCCCAGATCCGCCGCGCGACGCGGCCCATCACCGTGTACTCCGGATCCATTCCGTTCGAGAAGAAGAACGACAGGTTGGGCGCGAAGTCGTCGATGGCCATGCCGCGCGCGAGATACGCCTCGACGAAAGTGAAGCCGTTCGAGAGCGTGAACGCGAGCTGGCTGATCGGGTTGGCTCCCGCCTCGGCGATGTGATAGCCCGAGATCGACACCGAGTAGAAGTTGCGCACCTTGTGGGCGACGAAGTACTCGGCGATGTCGCCCATCACCTTCAGAGAGAACTCGGTCGAGAAGATGCAGGTGTTCTGGCCTTGGTCCTCCTTCAGGATGTCGGCCTGCACCGTGCCGCGCACGTTCTCCCTGACCCAGGCGGCGATGCCCGCCGCTTCGCCGGCGTCGGGCTCGCGCTTCTTGTCGACACGGAAGGCCTCGAGCTTCTGGTCGATCGCGGTGTTGATGAACATCGCCAGGATCGTCGGCGCCGGGCCGTTGATCGTCATGCTCACCGAGGTGCTCGGGCTCGTCAGGTCGAAGCCCGAATAAAGGACTTCCATGTCGTCGAGGGTGGCGATCGAGACGCCCGAGTTGCCGACCTTGCCGTAGATGTCGGGTCGGATCGCCGGGTCGTTGCCGTACAGCGTGACCGAGTCGAACGCGGTCGACAGGCGCTTGGCCGGCATGCCGGCCGAGAGCAGCTTGAAGCGGGTGTTGGTCTTGAAGGCGTCGCCTTCGCCCGCGAACATTCGCGTCGGGTCCTCGTTCTCGCGCTTGAACGCGAAGGTGCCGGCGGTGTACGGGAAGGAGCCCGGCACGTTGTCGAGCAGCAGCCACTTGAGGATCTCGCCATCGTCTTCCCAGGTGGGCAGCGAGACCTTTGGCACCCGGTTGCCGGACAAGGTCGTGTAGCCCAGCGGCGTGCGGATCTCGCGATCGCGCACCGTGTGCACGTACTCGTCCTGGGCGTAGTTGTGGCGCAGCTCGGGCCAGACGGCCAGGAGCCGGCGCGCTTTCGGGTCGAGGCGCGCCTCGCGCTCGTCGGCGAGGGCGTTGACGGCACCGAAGGCGTTGGCCTTGTCGGGGTTGGCCTCGAACAGCATGCGCGACGTCGCGCGCAGTTGCTGGATCTCCCGTGCCAGCCTCGCGGTCGCCCGTGCCGCGCGCTTGTACTCGCGCACCGCGTCGACGATGTCGGCGAGGTAGCGCGAGCGCGAGCCCGGGACGATCGGCACCTGGTGCGTGCTGTGCCGGGTCGCGACGCGGGGCAGCGTGCCGGGCTCCAGGTGCAGGCCGAGCGCGGCCAGGCGCGGCACCATCGCCTGATAGAGCGCGGTCACGCCATCGTCGTTGAAGCGGCTCGCCATCGTGCCGAACACCGGCATCTCGCCGGGACGCGTGCCGAACGCCTCGCGGTTGCGTTGCACCTGCTTGGCGACGTCGCGGAGGGCATCTGCGGCGCCCTTGCGGTCGAACTTGTTGATCGCGACGAACTCGGCAAAGTCGAGCATGTCGATCTTCTCGAGCTGGCTCGCGGCGCCGAACTCGGGCGTCATCACGTAGACCGGAACGTTGACGAGAGGAACGATCGCGGCGTCGCCCTGACCGATCCCCGAGGTCTCGACGATGACGAGGTCGAAGCCGGCCGTTTTCACGGCAGCCAGCACGTCGGGCAGCGCGGCGCTGATCTCGCTGCCGAAGTCGCGCGTCGCCAGCGAGCGCATGAAGACGCGCGCGCCGCCCGCCCAGGGCGAGATCGCGTTCATGCGGATGCGGTCGCCGAGCAGCGCCCCGCCGCTCTTCCTCCGCGACGGGTCGATGCTGATGACGGCGATCTGCAGGCGATCGCCCTGATCGATACGCAGGCGCCGGATCACCTCGTCGGTGAGGCTCGACTTGCCGGCGCCGCCGGTGCCGGTGATGCCGATGACCGGCGTCTTCGCCTTCGCCGCCGCGGCGCGCAGCTCCTCGCGCAGGGCCGGCGCCGCGCTGCCGCTCTCGATCGCGGTGATCAAGCGGGCGAGGGCGCGCCGCGCCGCTTCGCCGGCGCCGCGGATCGGCGCCAGCGACGTCGGCGCCTGCGCGGCGAGGTCGACGTCGCAGCGCATCGTCATCTCGCCGATCATTCCCGCCAGCCCCATGCGCTGGCCGTCCTCGGGGCTGTAGATGCGCTCGACGCCGTAGGCGTGCAGCTCGGCGATCTCGCTCGCGACGATGACGCCGCCGCCGCCGCCGAAGACGCGGATTTTCTCGCCGCCGCGCGCGTTCAGAAGGTCGATCATGTACTTGAAGTACTCGACGTGGCCGCCCTGGTAGGAGCTGATCGCGATCCCCTGCACATCCTCCTGCAGCGCCGCGGTGACGACCTCGTCGACCGAGCGGTTGTGGCCGAGGTGGATGACTTCGGCGCCCATGCCCTGCAGGATGCGCCGCATGATGTTGATCGCCGCGTCGTG
>JBDSLQ010000432.1:0-7876 GCA_039916285.1 Caldimonas sp. | reverse complement strand
CCGCGGCTGCCACGGCTTTCCAGACGGTGAGCGGAACGATCGCCGCAGCGCTGACCCTGGCCTCGACGCCGGCGCCGGCGCGGCAGGTCGGCGTCGCCTACTCGCAAGCCAACAGCGCGAGCGGCGGCACTGCGCCCTATGCCTACTCGATCAGCGCCGGCGCGTTGCCTGCGGGGCTGACGCTGAACGCCGGGACGGGCGCGGTGTCGGGAACGCCGACGACGGCGGGCGCTTTCAGCTACACGGTTCGCGTCACCGATGCCGTCGCCGCCGCCGCGACGCAAACGGTCAGCGGCACGATCAGCAGCGCCGTCGCGCTGGCATCGTCGCCCTCGGCTGCAGCCCAGGTCGGCGTCGCGTACTCGCAGTCCAACATCGCCAGCGGAGGCACGGCGCCGTACTCGTACGCCATCACCGCAGGCGCGTTGCCGGCCGGCGTGTCGCTGAACACCGGCACCGGCCTGGTGTCTGGAACGCCGACGGCGGCCGGTGCCTTCAGCTACACCGTCACCTCCACCGACGCCGTCGGCGGCACGGCAGCGCAGACGGTGAGCGGAACGATCGCGAGCGCGGTGTCGCTCGCGTCGTCGCCAGCGGCGGCAGCCGAGGTCGGCGTCGCCTACTCGCAATCGAACGTCGCCAGCGGCGGAACGCCGCCCTACGCCTACTCGATCAGCGCGGGCACCTTGCCCGCGGGCCTGAGCCTGAACGCCGGCACGGGCCTGGTGTCGGGAACGCCGACGACCGCCGGCGCTTTCAGCTACACGGTTCGCGTCACCGATGCGGCGACCGCCACAGCCGCGCAGACGATCAGCGGCACGATCGCCAGCGCCGTCTCGCTGACCTCGTCGTCTTCGGCTTCCACGCAGGTCGGCGTTGCGTACTCGCAGACGAACGTCGCCAGTGGCGGAACTTCGCCGTATGCCTACGCTGTCAGCGCCGGGGCCTTGCCCGCCGGCGTTTCCCTGAACGCAGCGACCGGCCTCGTGTCCGGAACGCCGACGACTGCGGGCGCGTTCAGCTACACGATTCGCGTCACCGACGCCGTCGGCTCGATCGCCACGCAGGCGACGACCGGAACCATCGCGGCCGCCGGCGCTGCGCTCTCGCTTGCCGCAGGCGCCCCCGGCGCCACCGAGGTCGGCGTCGCCTACTCGCAGTCGAATGCCGCGAGCGGCGGAACCTCGCCTTACGCCTACTCCATCAGCGCCGGCACCTTGCCCGCGGGCTTGAGCTTGAACGCCGGCACGGGCCTGGTGTCGGGATCGCCGGCGACCGCGGGCGCATTCAGCTACACGGTTCGCGTCACCGATGCGGTGACCGGCATCGCGACGCAGACGCTCAGCGGCACCGTCGCCAGCGCAGTGTCGCTGGCGGCGTCGCCGTCGGCTTCGACGCAGGTCGGCGTCGCGTACTCCCAGGCGAACGTCGCCAGCGGCGGCACTTCGCCATACGCCTACGCTGTCAGCGCCGGCGCCCTGCCCGCCGGCGTTTCGTTGAACGCAGCGACCGGGCTCGTGTCCGGAACGCCGACGACGGCGGGCGCGTTCAGCTACACGATCCGCGTCACGGATGCAGTCGGCTCGATCGCAACGCTGACGACGGGCGGAACCATCGCAGCAGCGGGCGCGCCACTCTCGCTGGTGTCGGGCACAGCCGGCGCGAGCGAGGTGGGCGTCGCGTATTCGCAATCGAACGTCGCGAGCGGTGGAACCTCACCCTACACCTATGCCATCAGCGCCGGAGCGCTGCCCGCATCTCTGACTTTGAACGCCGCGACCGGCCTGGTGTCGGGAACGCCGACGACCGCAGGCGCCTTCAGCTACACGGTTCGCGTCACTGACGCCGTCGCTGCGACGGCGACACAGACCGTGAGCGGAACGATTGCGAGCGCCGTCTCGCTGGCTTCGGCGCCTTCGGCTGCAACGCAAGTCGGCGTCGCGTACTCGCAGGCGAACGTCGCCAGCGGCGGCACCACGCCCTATGCCTATGCGGTGAGCGCAGGCGCCCTGCCCGCAGGCCTGTCGTTGAACGGCGCCACCGGACTGGTGTCGGGAGTCCCCACCACCGCGGGCGGCTTCACCTACACGATTCGGGTCACCGACGCCGTCGGCTCGATCGCCACGCAGGCAACGAGCGGGACGATCGCCGCGGCCGCCGCGGCGCTCTCGCTGGCTGCGGGCGCGCCGGGCGCCACCGAGGTCGGGGTCGCGTACTCGCAATCGAACGTCGCCAGTGGTGGAACGTCCCCCTATTCGTACTCGATCAGCGCCGGAGTGCTTCCCGCAGGCCTGACATTGAACGCGGCAACCGGACTCGTGTCAGGAACGCCGACGACCGCCGGCGTTTTCGGCTACACGGTCCGCGTCACCGATGCAGTCGCGACGACAGCGACGCAGACTGTGAGCGGGACTGTCTCCAGCGCGGTCTCGCTGGCGTCCTCGCCTCCGGTGTCGACCCAGGTCGGCGTCGCGTACTCGCAATCGAACGTCGCCAGCGGGGGCACGTCGCCCTACGCCTATTCGATCAGCGCCGGCGCCCTTCCCGCGGGACTGACGCTCAACGCCGGGACGGGCCTCGTGTCGGGAACGCCGACCGCCGGTGGCGCGTTCAGCTACGCCATCCGCGTCACCGACGCCGCCGCTGCGACCGCCACGCAATCGTCGAGCGGCACCATCAACTCGGCGCTCGCCATCGTCTCGGCGCCGATCGCGCCGGCGCCGGTGATCGGCCAGCCCTTCACGCAGACGAACAGCGCCAGCGGCGGGACCGTTCCGCGTACCTACTCGATCGCGTCGGGCGCGCTGCCGGCCGGTGTCACGCTCGATGCCGCGACCGGCACCGTCAGCGGCATGCCGACCGTGGCCGGACCCTTCAGCTACGCGATCAGGGTGAGCGACGCCGCCGGCGCGACCGCCACCGGCGCGACGATCGCGTCGACCGTGGCGGCCCCTGCCGCGCTCGCGCTCAGCCCGGCGACGATCGCACCGGCCAGCGTCGGCGCCTTCATCAACCAGCCGTTCGTGGTCTCGGGCGGCACCGCGCCGTATTCGTTCTCGGTCGCGAGCGGCACGCTGCCGCCGGGCCTCGTGCTCGACGCGGCGACCGGCACCGTGTCCGGCACGCCGACGGTTCCCGGCAACTACGCGTGGTCGATCCGCGCCGTCGACGCGACCGGCGCGGCGGTGACCCTGAACCTCACGCTCGCCGTCCGGGCGGCGTCGCTGCGCATCGGCGGCGCGCCGGTGGCCTATCTCAACCAGCCAACGACACAGGCGTTCCAGGCCAGCGGCGGCACGGCGCCCTACACCTTCGCGCTGCGCTCCGGCGCGCTTCCCGACGGCCTGACCCTCAACGCCGACGGCACCCTCACCGGCACGCCGACGCGCGCCGGCGTCTACAGCTTCATCCTCACCGTCAGCGACAGCGATCCGGCCGGCCCGAACCGCGCCGAGCTGTCCTACTCGATGACGGTCGGCGTTCGCCCCGACCCGCGTCTGAGCGCCGAGGTGACGACCTTGCTCGCCGAACAGGCCGCGGCGGCGCGCCGCGTCGCGACGACGCAGATCGAGAACGTCCGCAGCCGGCTGCGCGACCTGCGCAGCGGCGCGCGACCGCCGTGCACGGATGCGCCGCCGCCAGCGAACGACGGCGCCAGGAGCAGCGTCGGCAACGGCGCGGGCGGCGAGGCCACGGCAACATCGCGCAACGCTTCCGGCGCAGCGCCGGCCGGCTCGGCGTCGCTGTCGCTGGCATCGTGCCGGCGCGGCGAGTCATTGACCGGGTGGACGGCCGGCGCGATCGAGGTCGGCACCAGCGATGCCAAGGACGGCGCGAACGATTTCGGCTTCCACACCCGCGGCGTCAGCCTAGGGGTCGATCGCCGCGCCGGCGCCGAGCTCGATATCGGCGTCGCCGTCGGTCTCGCCCACGAGCGCGGCGACGCATCGCGCAGCGGCACCGCCAACACGACCGATGCGGCGAGCGCGCTCGCCTACCTGAGCTGGCATCCTGCCCGGCACGCCTTCGTCGATGCCGTCGTCGGCCATTCCCGCCTGAAGATGAGATCGACGCGGCAGCTCGACGACCTTTCACGCCTCGGCGGCGAGCGCACGGGGACGGAGTGGTTCGCCTCGGTCGCCGGCGGCCTGCGCTTCGGCGGCCCCGAGGCCGAGCTGACGCCTTACGGCCGCCTCGAGACGATCCGGGCGACATTGCATTCGTTCAGCGAGGACCCCGCCAATCCGCAAGCGCTGCGCTTCGAGCGCCAGAGCGTTCCCTCGCTGAAGCTCGCGATCGGCCTGGAGGCCTCGGCGCGCCGGCCGACCCCCTGGGGCGAGCTCCGGCCGAACCTTCGCGTCGAGGTGCGTCACGAGTTCGAGCACGCCGGCTCGGCCGTGCTGCGCTATGCCGACGACAGCGCCGGCCCGTCGTACGCCATCGATGCCGCGGGCAGCTCGCGCAACTCGATCTCGTTCGGCCTGGGCGCCACGCTATCGCTGCCCCACCGCTGGTCGATCGGTGCGAACTACGACGCCGATT
The DNA here is from genome assembly GCA_039916285.1 of Caldimonas sp. Taxonomy (GTDB): domain Bacteria; phylum Pseudomonadota; class Gammaproteobacteria; order Burkholderiales; family Burkholderiaceae_C; genus Schlegelella_A. Next base: position 3,334 of record JBDSLQ010000432.1, on the reverse strand, counting down.
ACTCGGGAAATACGCGCTCGGACCGGTTCGCGCTGAAGCTGTCGCGGCCGTTCTGACGGCGGCGGCGCCGGTGATGCCGGCGGGCCGCGCGGGCGCGGAGACAATCGCGCCATGCGCGACAACTTCCTCCGGCCGCTCGCGCTCTGCGCTCTGGCCATCGGCACCGCGCCGGCAGCGAGCCAGGGCATCGACGCGCCGGCGCGCGTTCAGATTCCTGCGTCGCACGCACGCATCGGCTTCGAGCGGATTCGCTTTCCCGGCGATGGGCCGCGCGTCGGCCTCGTCGGCACGAGCTACCTGATCGACGTCGCGGGGGCGAGCGGCTTCGCCGTCGGCCCCGCCGTCTACGGCGCGGTGAGCGGCGGCCACGGCGGCTTCTTCAGCCTCGGCGGCGAAGTGGCGTGGCGGCGGCGCCTGATGGGTCCGGTCGGCGTCGAGCTCGGCCTGTATGCGGGCGGCGGTGGCGGTGGCGGTGGGATCGCACCGCAGGGCAGCGGCCTCATGCTCCGGCCCCACGTCGACCTGGTCTGGGATCTCGGCGATGTCGCCGTCGGCGTGTCCATCTCGAAGGTGCGCTTGTCCGGCGGCCGGGTCGACAGCAACCAGCTCGGCCTGGTCCTCAACGCCAACAGCGACTTCCGCTTCGTCTCCGCCGAGCGGCTCGGCGAGCCGACGCTCGGCGGCGGCCGCGCCGGGCTCGGCTTCGATCGCGTCCAGTTCATCGGCGGCGCCTACCGCACGCCAGCGGGCAAGACCCTCAGCGATGGCTCGGCCCTGCCGCGAACGATCAGCACCGTCGGCATTCGCGCCGAGCACGCCCTCGGCGGCAACGCCTTCTGGGGCGTCGAAGCGAACCGCGCCGGGCGGGGCGGCGTCGGCGGCTACGCCGAGTACCTCGGCACCCTCGGCGTCGAAGGCGAAGCGATCCGCGACGTGCTCACCGTCGGCACGCGCGCCGCCGTCGGCATGGCCGGCGGCGGCGGCGTCTCGACCGGCGGCGGCCTCATCGTCAAGGCCGGCGCGTACGGCATCTTCCGCCTCGGCAACGATCTCGGCGTCTCCCTCGAGGGCGGCATCGCGCGGGCGCCGAACGGCAACTTCCGCGCCGCCCAGGCCTCGCTCGGGCTGGTCTGGGCGCTCGACGGCCCGACGAGCAGCGGCCCGGCGGCACGGCCGGCGCGCACCGATTTCAGCGCCGGCGTCGAGCGCTTCGACGCACCGCGCGCCAGCGGCGGCGGCGAGCGTTCGCTGAGCGCCATCGTGCTCAAGCTCGACCGTTACCTCGGCGCCAACCTCTACGTGACCGGCCGCGCATCGAGTGCGCTCGCCGGCGCGGCGAGCGGCTATGCCGGCGCGATGGTCGGCGCCGGCTGGAACCAGCCGCTCGGCGCGGGCTGGCACCTCGGCGGCGAGCTGCTGGCCGGCGCGGCGGGCGGAGGCGGGGTCGACGGCCGCGGCCTGCTGGTGCAGCCGCGCGTGTATGCCGGCGTCCAGCTGGCGCCGGGGATCGCCCTGCGCACCGGCGTGGCCCGCGTCAAGGCCTTCGATGGCCGCCTGAACAGCACCGTCGTCGACGTCTCGGCCGACTTCACCTACGGCGTCGCGCAAGGGCGCTGAGCCACGAATCGCGGCGCGACGCGGCGGTTCCGATAGCCGTCGCGCGGAGCCGATCGGCAAGGGTCGTGTACCGTCGCCGACTTTCAGGAGCAACCATGGCCGACACCAAGAGCAGCAGCGACAAGCCGCGCACCCTCAGCCCGACGACCAAGCGGACCGGTCAGAAGCGCAGCCTCGCGCGCGGCAAGGCGACGCGCAAGAAGAACCCCGGCAAGCGCGCCCACCAGGGCTGAGAAGCTGTGAAGCTGCTGGGCGAGCCGACGGCTCGCGAACTGCGCAGCTTTCAGCCGCGGGAGCGGAACGGCGCGCGGTAGAGCCAGAGGCGGCGGCCGTCGGCGCTTTCGAGAACGAGCTGCGGCAGCAGGCTCGCGATCTCGAACTCGAGACTCGCGAGCCAGGCGCCCGGGCCGAGCTCGCGGCTCGCCTTGGCGGCGGCGCGTTCCATGCTCTCGGGCCGCTGGAACAGGTAGACCAGGGCGAAGCGCGACCAGTCCGCGCTCCACAGGTCGCCGCGCCGGACGCGCGCGTAACGGCAGCGCGCCGCGCCGGCGAGCCAGAGCGGCCAGCTCCACTCGATGCCTTCGAGCCTGGCGTGCGGATACTCGCGGCGCAGCTCGACGAGGCCGGCGCCAAGGCCGCAGCCGGCGTCGAAGACGGCGGCTCCGGCGGCAAGCGGAACAGCGCGCGCAAGACCGGCGAGCGAGCCGGCCGGTGTTGGAAAGATCGGCGCGTCGCGCCAGGCCCGCCGCGGATAGACGAGGGCGAGCATCGCGAGCGGCAGCAGCCACGCCCACGCCGGTACCGCGCCGGCGCTGCCCGAGACCGCGAACGAGAGCGGGAAGCCGCAGCCGACGAAGAGGCGCCGCCACGGCGTCGCGCCGATCAACGACAGCGCCGCGCCGACCAGCCCGGCGGCGATGAACGCCGCCGCTGGTGGCGCGCCGAGCTGGACGACCGAGGCGAAGATGATCCAGCAGGCGGCCCAGGCGGCGAACGCCGGCGCCGGCCAGCTCCGGTTGACGACGCGGCGCTGCTCCGGGCCGTCGTAGGCCATCGCGGCGGTCGTCGCCACGTCCAGGCGCCGCGGCGGCCTCGACATCTCAGTAGTCGCGCAGCTTGACCCGCAGGCGCGCGATCGACTGACTGTGCAGCTGGCAGACGCGCGACTCGGTGACCTTGAGCACCGCCGCGATCTCCTTCAGGTTCATGTCGTGCTCGTAGTACATGCTCATCACGTACTGCTCGCGCTCCGGCAGGACCTTGATCGCCTCGATCAGCGCCGAGCGCATGCGCTGGTCCTGCAGCTGGTTGAGCGGGTTCGCTTCGGCGTCGGCGACGTGGCGGTCGAGGAAATCGCTGTCGCCTTCGGCGCCCGACATGTCCTCGAGGTGGACGAGCTGGGTGCCGCGCACCTTGCCGAGCAGCTCCTGGTACTCGACCAGGGTGATGCCCATTTCCTTGGCGATCTCGCTTTCCTGCGGCGCGCGGCCGAGGTGCTGCTCGAGCCTCGATACCGCCGCTTCGATCGAGCGCTGGTGCTTGCGCGTGCCGCGCGAAAGGTAGTCGTTGCCGCGCAGCTCGTCGAGCATGGCGCCGCGGATGCGCTGCGTCGCGAAGGTCTCGAACTGCACGCCCTGGGCAGCGTCGAAGCGGCTCAACGCGTCGGTCAGGCCGATCATGCCGACCTGGATCAGGTCGTCGATCTCGACGTTGGCCG
>JBDSLQ010000431.1:0-8903 GCA_039916285.1 Caldimonas sp. | reverse complement strand
GGGTCGCGGCATGGGCCGGGCCCGATGCGACCAAGGCGTCGAGCGAGGTCAGGCCGGGCTCGTCGTAGTGGCGCAGGCCGCGCGCGTCGTCGAACCAGATGTGCGTCAGGCCGGGGCAGCTCGCGCGAACCTCGAGCAGCTTGTCGACCTGCTCCTGGTTCTCGGCAATGGCATAGGCGACCTCGGCGTTGCCGATCGGAAAGACGAATTCCGCCGCCGCGGCGTCCTGGTAGAGCGGCACCGGAACGGCGCCGAGCGACTGCGCCGCCAGCATCGACGCGTAGAGGCGCGGCCGGTTCTCGCCGATGATCACCAGGTGCTCGCCGCGCTTCAGGCCGGCGGCGGCCAGGCCGCCGGCCATCGCCTCGACCATCTCGGCCAGGCCGCGCCAGGTCAGCGTCTGCCAGATGCCGTATTCCTTCTCGCGCAGCGCGGCCGCCTTCGGCCGGCGCGCGGCGTGGTCGAGGAGGAGGCGGGGGAAGGTCGTCGGCGGCACGGAGGCGCCAATGTAGAGAGGTTTTGACGCCAAGTTGTCGTTCTGACGACAAACTACGGGACTGTCCCGTCGGGGGTATCCCTCGCCCGCGCCGTCAGACCTTGATCGACACGGTGCCGGTGAAGCTCGAGATCGCAGTCTCGCTGCCGTTGCCTTCGCGCCGCACGACGTCGACTCGATACACGCCGATCCGCTTGTTGCGCTGCACTTCGGTGGCACGGGCGACGAGCACGTCGCCCTGGCGAACGCCGCTCTGGAAGGTGATGTGCGCCGCGATGCCGGAAGCGAGCGGACCGTGCGAGTTGGAGGCGAGGCCGAAGGCCGAGTCGGCGAGCGCGAAGATGGCTCCGCCGTGGCAGCCGCCGTTGAAATTGAGGTGGTGCGCCTCGACGGTCATCGTCGTCTCGGCGGCGCCGGCGCTGCCCGCGAGCACGCCGATGCCGAGCGCGCGGCACAGGCCGTCGCGGCCGGCGAGCTCGGCCAGGCGCGCCGTCCAGGCATCGGCCGAAGGCGCTGCCGGGCGACGCCGGGGGCCCGTGCCGACCACGGCGCGGTGCGCTTCGAGCGCTGCCAGCCACTCGTCGATGCCACGGCCGGCGAGCGCGCTCACGACCAGCACCTGCGGTTGCCACGCTCCCGCCACGCCGGCGCGGCGCAGGCCCAGCATGTCGCGCATCTCTCGCGCCGTTTGCTCCGCCAGCGGCAGGTCGCCCTTGCTGACCGCCAGGACGTCGGCGATCTCGAGGGTGCCGGCCTTGATCGCCTGCACGTCGTCGCCCAGGCCTGGCGGGCAGACGACGACGCGCGTGTCGGCGAGCGAGACGATGCGCGTCTCCGACTGGCCCGTGCCCACCGTCTCGACGACGACGCGGTCGAAGCCGCAGGCATCGAAGCAGTCGACCGCCGCCGCGGTGGCGCGCGACAGGCCGCCCAGCTCGCCGCGCGCCGAGAAGGAGCGGATGAAGGCGTTGCCGTGCGAGCCGTTGGCGCCCATCCGGATGCGGTCGCCGAGGACGGCACCGCCGGTGATCGGGCTCGACGGGTCGATGGCGACGACCGCGACCTTCAGGCCCTGCGCGAGCCAGCGGCCGAGGAGGGCGTCGACCAGCGTCGACTTGCCGCTGCCGGGCACGCCGGTGATGCCGACGACCCAGGCGCGACCGGCGTGCGCGGCCATCGTCGCGGCGGCGTCGCGGGCGCCGGGGCCGTCGTCGTCGATGAGCGTGAGCAGCCGGGCGAGCGCGCGGCGGTCGCCGGCGAGGGCGGCCTCGGTCAGCCGCGCGGCGTGAGCCGGCGAGGTCAGACGACCACCAGCGGCTGGCCTTGGCCCAGATCCCGACGCAGCCGGCTGCAGATTTCCTCGTTCGAGAGCCCGGCCCGGGCCGCCTCGACCACCGCCCCGAAGACGTTGCCCGCGTCGCTGCCGGCCTCGCTCTCGGCGGCGCGCGTCAGGCCGTCGAGGGCGGTGGCAACGGTCCCGGCGGAGCGTGCCGCCTTGGCCGCCGCGAACTCGTCGAGGTGGCGTTGCATGGCGGCGCGGTCGGGCCGCTCGACCGGCGGCCGGTTCGCCGATGCTTCCTCTTCGACGTACTTGTTGACGCCCACCAGCACCTGCTCGCCGGCCTCGACCCGGGCCTGGAAGCGCATCGCCGAAGCGCCGATCATGCGTTGCACCAGGCCGCTCTCGACCGCCTTGTACATGCCGCCGGCTTCGTCGATCGTGGCCAGGATGGCGACGATCTTCTCCTCCATCGCGTCGGTGAGCGACTCGACGTAGAACGAGCCGCCGAGCGGATCGATCACGTCGGTGAGATGGGCCTCCTCGCGCAGGATGTTCTGCGTCGCGATGGCGATGCGCGCGCCGGCCTCGCTCGGCGTGGAATAGGCCTCGTCGTAGGCGTCGGTGTGCAGCGACTGCAGGCCGCCGAAGATGCCGGCCATGGCCTGCGCGGTGACCCGGGCGATGTTGTTCAGCGGCTGCTGGCGCGTCAGGTCGACGCCCGAGGTCTGGGCGTGGAACTTGAAGCGCCAGGCGTTCTCCTTCTTCGCGCCGATGCGCTCTCGCGCCAGCCGGGCCCAGATGCGGCGACCGGCGCGGAACTTGGCGATTTCCTCGAAGAAGCTGAGCGAGATGTCGAAGAAGAAGGTGAAGCGCGGCAAGAATTCGTCGGGATCGAGGCCGCGCGCCAGGCAGTCTTCGGCGTTCTGCACCGCGGTCGCGAGGGTGAAGGCCATCGCCTCGGCCGGCGTGGCGCCGGCCTGCTGGGTGTGCTGGCCGACCACCGACATCGGGTTCCAGCGCGGTGCGTACTGCCGGCACCAGGCGATGTGATCGAGCAGCACGCGCCGCGCGCCCGGCAACGAGAGCCGGTAGAACATGTGGTTGGCGACGTAGTGCGAGATGTAGTCGCTCTGGTTCGAGGTGCCGGTGATCGCCGTCCAGTCGATGCCGCGGCGCTCCGCCGCGACGAGCATGAAGGCGAAGAGCGTGAACGGCGACGGATCGTTCAGCGCGCACGAGACGGTGCCGAGGTCGACGCCGCGCAGGCAGCGCTCCATGTGGTCGGCGTTGTTGACGACCGTGCCGCAGGTGCCGAGCAGCTCCGGCTCGACGCTCGCCATGTCGAAACCACGGTAGACCGAGTTGCATGGGATCAGCGAGACAGCGGTGGCGCCGTGCTCGAGCAGGCCGAGCACGCGGCGGTTGTAGTCGGCGGGCGTGCCGAGGCCGACGAGCTGGCGCTGCGTCCAGGTGCGGCCGCGGTGCATGCTGGCGTAGATGCCGCGCGTGAAGTCCGGCTGGCCGGGATAGCCGAGCCGGGAATCGCCACCGGCAGCGGCGCGGCCGGCGGCCGTGTAAAGCGGCTCGATCGGGATGCCGGACACGTTGCTCACGTCGCGCGGTTCGGCGACGCCGGCGAGGTAGTCGCGTTCCCAGCGCTGCCGTGCCTCGGCGTCGCTGCCCGCGTCGCTGACCAGCAGGTCCGGATCGATCGGCTTGTTCACGGGCGCTTCTCCTCGTCAGCTTCGGCAACTTCGGCGGCGCGGCGCGACTCGCTCGCGTAGCCGCGGATGCGGGTAGTGATGTCGTCCATCGTGCTGCCCGGGTGGAACACCTCGCGCACGCCGCACTCGATGAGCTCGGCGGCCTCGTTGTCGGGCACGATGCCGCCGACGACAACGCGCACGTGGCCTAGGCCGGCGTCGCGCATCGCCGCCATGAGCCTGGGCACGATGAGATGGTCGGTGGCGAGCGAGGAGATGCCGACCACGTCGACGTCTTCCTCGCCGGCGAGCTTGACCACCGCGGCGATGCTTTGCCAGGGCGGCGTGTAGATGACTTCCATGCCGGCGTCGCGGCACGCGGCGGCGACGATGCGGCTGCCCCGGTCGTGACCGTCGAGGCCGATCTTGGTGACGACGATGCGCGGTCGGAACGGTTCGTTCATGCGGATTCCCTGGCGGTAGAGAGGCTCGCCTCGAGCAGACCGACAAAGCGGCGCGCGATCCGCTCGGGGCTCTGGCCTCGACCCTCGCGGTACCAGGTCTGGCTCCAGTTGAGGGCGCCGACGAGCAGCAGGCGCAGCATCGTGCGGTCTGTCGGGCGCTTGAGCGGCAATGCGGCGACGAGGCGGACGAATCTCTTCTCGTACGAATCGCGTTCGGCGACAAGCTGGCTCTCCGCCGCCGGCGCGTCGCTCGGCCGGACCCTGATCACGACCTGCGAGTAGTCGGTGCGGTCGAGCAGCGACGCCATGTGGGCGACGCAGGCCGCCTCGAGGCGCCTCCAGGGATCGTCGAGGCCGGCGATCGCAGCGTCGACGGCGGCGCCGATCCGCTCGACGCCTTCCTGGTAGACGGCGACGAGAAGCGCTTCCTTGGTGGCGAAGTGGCAGTACAGCGAGCCGGGCAGCATGCCGATCGGGCCGACGATCTCGCGCACCGACGCCGCCGCGTAGCCGCGCTGCGCGAAGGCACTCGCCGCTTCGTCGAGCAGGCGCGGCAGGCGGCTCGAGGCGCGCCTGACGGGTGAACGCGCCACTGCGGCCTTGGACAGGACACTGGTACCCAAGCCGCCATTAGAAAGACAAACACTTGTTTGGTCAAGTGGCGGAGAATGTCCCGCAGTGCTGAACCGCTCGTCGCCCGCCGGTCTCCTCACCCGCGCCCGGCCGCCCGGTGAGGACGAGCTGGCCAACATCGCCTGGCTGACCGCCCTCGAGGCGAACGAGCGCGAGCGCGCGCTCGCCGACCTCAAGGTCGTGCAGGTGGAGGTGGGCGAGCTGCTCTGTCGCGTCGGCCGGCCGGTGACGTACTGGTTCGGCGTCATCGACGGGCTCCTGAAGATGAGCAACGACACCGCCATGGGCGTGCCGATCACCTTCACCGGCGTGCCGCCGGGCGGCTGGTTCGGCGAGGGCACGGTGATCAAGCGCGAGGCCTACCGCTACAACATCGAGGCGCTCCGGCCGAGCGTCGTCGCCGGCCTTACCGTGGAGACGTTTCACTGGTTGCTCGATCGCAGCATTCCCTTCAACCGCTTCATCGTCCAGCAGCTCAACGAGCGGCTCGGCCAGTTCATCGCCGCGCGCGAGATCGATCGCCTGAACGACCCCGACGTCCGCGTCGCGCGCAGTCTGGCGGCGCTGTTCCATCCGGTGCTCTATCCGGGGGTCGGCAAGCTCCTGCGCATCACGCAGCAGGAGCTCGGCTACCTGGTCGGCCTGTCGCGCCAGCGCGTCAACGAGGCGCTGCAGGCGCTTCAGGAGCGTGGCGTGATCCGGGTCGAGTACGGCGGCGTGACCGTGGTCGACCTCGACGGGCTGCGCACGATCCGGTGAGCTCGAGGCGCGCGCGGGCCGCGCGGTTCAGACGTTGCTGATGCCCGAAGCGACGTGCCCTGAAGGCACGTGCGCCGACGCGTTCTCGATGTGGCCGGTCTGGTCGTCGAAGAAGAAGTCGGGCTCGAACTCGCGCAGGAACTCGCCCTTCTGCAGGCCGCCCAGGAACATCGCCTCGTCGATCTCGACGTTCCACTCCATCAGCGTGCGGATGGCGCGCTCGTGCGCCGGCGCGCTGCGCGCCGTGACCAGCGCGGTGCGGATGCGCATGCCGTGCGCCGGCTCGTTCTGCAGCCGCCGCAAGGCGAGCAGGAGCGGCTGGAACGGGCCCGCGGCGAGCGGCGTCTCGGCCTGGGCGCGCTCGTGCGCCTGGAACGCATCGAGTCCGCTCTCCTGATAGACGCGCTCAGCCTCGTCCGAGAACAGGACCGCATCGCCGTCGAAGGCGATGCGCACTTCGTGCGGATGGCGGTCCGACGCGCGCGCCGAATGCGGAAAGACGCGCGCCGCGGGAACGCCGGCCTCGAGCGCGGAGCGGACGTCCGCCTCGTTGGCCGACAGGAACAGGTTTGCGGCGAGCGGCCTCAGGTAACGCCATGGCGTTCCGCCGCGCGTGAACACGCCGCGCTGGATCGGCATGCCGTAGGCCTGCGCCGAGCGGAAGACACGCATCCCCGAGACCGGGTCGTTTCGCGACAGGATCACCACCTCGACCCGCTGCGCCGACGCATCGTTGAAGGCGAGCAGCTTTTGCACCAGCGAGAACGCGACACCGGGCTTGGCTGCGCTGTCGATCCGTTCGAGCTGCAGCTGCATGTAGGCCCGGTCGTCATTGGCCTCGAAGTGCTCGTTCTCTTCCTCGAAGTCGAAGAGAGCCCGGGACGAGATCGCGACGACGAGTTGACCCGCAAGCGAAGCAGCCATGCATTGATCTTACGAGCCACCTCTGGAAAGGGACGCCAGCGGCGTCCGCCCCTCCCTCTCGGAGGGAGGGGAGCGAAGCGGGGCGGGAGCAGCCCTGTCAGCGCCAGCTGGGCTCTTTCGTCACTTGACGAAAGAGTTCAGCTGGATGATGGGCAAGAGAACCGCGAGGACGATCAGCATGACCACGCCACCCATGCCGACGATCAGGAGCGGCTCCAGGATCGTCGCCATCTGCAGGGCGCGCCGCTGCACTTCGCCGGCGAGCTGCTTGGCGGCGCGGTCGAGCATCTCGGGGAGCTGGCCGGTCTGCTCGCCGAGGCGCGAGAACATCGCCAGGATGCCGGGAAAGCGCTTCTTGCCGGCGAGCGCCGAGGCGAGCGGCGCGCCTTCGCGGACCTGCACCAGCGCGTCCATCGCGTCGGCGCGCATGGCACGGTTGGAGAGCGTCTCCGCAGCCGCCTGCAGCGCCTTCAGGATGGGCACGCCGGCACCGGCGAGCATCGCCAGCGTGGCGGCGAAGCGCGCCGCGTTGTAGCCGCGCGCGAGCCGGCCGATCAGCGGCAAGCCGAGGAAGCCGGCATCGAAGCTGCGGCGAAACGCCTCGTTGCGCAACATGAAGCTCAGCGCGACGCCTCCCGCGGCGAGCAGCAGGAGGACGACCCAGCCGTAGCCGCGCAGGAAGTCGCTGAACGCCATCATGCCGACCGTCAGCAGTGGCAGCGACCGCTTGGTGCTCGTGAACACGGTCGCCACCTGCGGCACGACGTACGTGACGAGGAAGACGACGATGATGACGGCGATCACCGAAACGATCGCCGGGTAGAGCGTCGCGCCGATGAGGCGGCCCTTCAGCTCCTGGCGCGCCTCGAGGTCGCTGGCAAGCCGTTCGAGAACGACGCCCAGCGCGCCGCTCTGCTCGCCGGCGGCGACGACACCGCGATAGACATCGTCGAACTCACGAGGCGCGCTCGCCAGCGCGCGCGCGAATGGCGCGCCGGCGTTGACTTCGCTGCGCAGGTGGGCGACGAGCTCGCGCTGGCGCGTGTCTTCGGCTTCGTCGGCGAGAGCGGTCAACGCCCGCTCGAGTGGCAGGCCCGAGCCGACGAGGCCGGCGAGCTGGCGCGTCCAGATCGCAAGGGCGGTCGGGTTGAAGACCCGGCGCGTGAAGCTGAAGCCGGTGGGAGACGTCCCGGCCGAGACGACCTGCGTGACCGCCAGCGGCACCAGCGCCTGCGCGCGCAACTGCGAGCGCGCCGCGCGCGAGTTGTCGGCGTCGACGAGGCCGCTCTGCGCCTTGCCGGTGGCGTCGAGCGCTTCGAATCGGTAGGCGGGCACGGAAGAGCTACTCGCGCGTCACCCGCACGACTTCTTCCAGCGACGTGATTCCTTCGTCGACGAGCCGCTCGCCGTCCTCGCGCATCGACTTCAGGCCGGTCGCCTGCGCCGCGGCGGCGATCTTCGCCTCGGCGGCGCGGCCGTGGATCAGGGCGCGGATCTCGTCGCCGACGTCCATCAGCTCGTAGACGCCGGTGCGGCCCTTGTAGCCGGTCATCGCGCATTGCGCGCAGCCGACCGGGTGCCAGTGGCCGCGCTCGTCGACCTTGCGGCAGGCGAGGCAGAGCTTCCTCACCAGCCGCTGCGCGAGCACGCCGATCAGGCTCGACGAGAGCAGGAACGGCTCGACGCCCATGTCGATCATCCGCGTCACCGTGCTCGGCGCGTCGTTGGTGTGGACGGTGGCGAGCACGAGGTGGCCGGTCAGCGACGCCTGGATCGCGATCTGCGCCGTTTCGTAGTCGCGGATCTCGCCGATCATGATGACGTCGGGGTCCTGGCGCAGGATCGCGCGCAGAGCCTTGGCAAAGGTGAGGTCGATCTTGGCGTTGACCTGCGTCTGGCCGATTCCGGCGAGCTCGTACTCGACCGGGTCCTCGACGGTGAGGATATTGGTGCCGGCGGTGTCGACGCGGCCGAGCGAGGCGTAGAGCGTCGTCGTCTTGCCAGAGCCGGTCGGCCCGGTGACGAGGATGATGCCGTGCGGCTGCTTGATCAGGCGGTCGAACTTGGCGAGCGTCTCGCCGCTCATGCCGAGGCCCTCGAGGGTGAACTTCGACTCGGCCTTGTCGAGCAGGCGCAGCACCGCGCGCTCGCCGTGCGCCGAAGGCAGCGTCGAGACGCGCACGTCGACGGCGCGGCCGCCGATGCGCAGCGAGATGCGGCCGTCCTGCGGCAATCGGCGCTCGGCGATGTCGAGCTCGGCCATGATCTTCAGGCGCGAGATCAGCGCGGCGTGCAGGGCGCGGTTCGGCTGCACCACTTCGCGCAGCGTGCCGTCGACGCGAAAGCGCACCGAGCTCGAGCGCTCGTAGGGCTCGATGTGGATGTCGCTCGCGCCGTCCTTGGCCGCCTGCGTCAGGAGCGCGTTCAGCATGCGGATGATCGGCGCGTCGTTGCTGGCCTCGAGCAGGTCCTCGATCGCCGGCAGCTCCTGCATCATGCGCGACAGGTCGACCGCGCTCTCGACCTCGCCGATGACGACGGCCGCGCTCGACTCGCCGCCGGCATAGGCCGCCGAGATGCGTCCGGTCAGCGTGTCGGCCGATTCGCGCTCGAACGCGTCGACGTCGAACAGGCGCAGCACT
>JBDSLQ010000430.1:0-9258 GCA_039916285.1 Caldimonas sp. | reverse complement strand
GAAGAAGCTGCTGCGAATGATCGGCGACCCCGCCTCCCGCTACCGCGAGGACCCGGTGCGGATCATTCGCGCCGTCCGCTTCGCCGCCAAGCTCGGCTTCGAGATCGAGGCCAAGACGCGGGCGCCGATCAAGGAGATGGCGGCGCTGCTCGACAACGTGCCGCCGTCGCGCACCTTCGACGAGATGATCAAGCTGCTGCAGACCGGCCACGCGCTCGCCTCGATCGTCGAGCTGAGGAAGCTCGGCCTGCATCGCGGCGTCTTCCCGGTCCTCGACGTCGCCCTCGACGAGGCCGAGCGCCACGACGGGCGCGAGAAGTTCGTCCGCCTGGCGCTCGCCGACACCGACGCGCGCGTCGCCGAGGGCAAGCCCGTGGCGCCGAGCTTCATGCTCGCGTCGATGCTGTGGCACGACGTCCAGGACGAATGGAAGCGGCGCCAGGCCGCCGGCGAGTCACCGTTTCCCGCCCTGCAGGATGCCATCGACGCCGCCTTCGACGCGCGCATCGGCGACATCTCCGGGCGCGGCAAGCTGGCCGTCGACATGCGCGAGATCTGGATGCTGCAGCCGCGCTTCGAGCGGCGCGCGAGCAGCTCCGCGCTGGCGCTTCTCGATCAGCCGCGGTTTCGCGCCGGGCTCGATTTCCTGCGCCTGCGCGGCGAGGTCGGCGAGGCCGATCCCGAGCTTGCGGTCTGGTGGGAAGCGCTCTTCCAGGCCGGCGACGAGAAGCGCCGCGACCTGCTCGAAAGCATGCGCGAGCCGCGCGGGCCGCGCCGCGTCCGGCGCGAGGCGCCGCGGGATCCGCAGGGCGATCGCGGCGACTCTGGCCGGGCGCAGCATGCGCGCGGAGCGGCCGACGCGAGCGACGACGCCGGCGATGGAGCCGAGGCGATTGCCGGCGAAGGCGGCAGCGCCCCGGAGGCCGCGGCGCCGCGCAAGCGCCGGCGCCGCCGGCGCCGGCCGACCGATCCCGCCGGCACGCCGACCTGACCGCTGCGATGGCCGCGCCGACCCCGGCCGTTGCCGCGAGCGATGCCTACATCGGCCTCGGCTCCAATGTCGGCGACCGTGCCGCCGAGATCGCGAGCGCCTGCACCGAGATCGCGGCGCTGCCGTCGACACGGCCCCTCGCCCGCTCGTCGGTGTACGCCTCGGCGCCGGTCGACGCGCCCGGGGGCGAATACCTCAACGCAGTCGTGCACGTGCGGACGGCGCTCGCGCCCCTCGACCTGCTCCATGCCTTGCAGTCGATCGAATCGTGCCACGGCCGGCTGCGGCCCTACGCCGGCGCGCCGCGCACGCTCGACCTCGACCTCCTGCTGTACGGCGATCTCGCTTCGGCGAGCGACGAGCTGACGCTGCCGCATCCGCGCTTGCACGAGCGCGCCTTCGTGCTCGCGCCGCTGGCCGAGATCGCGCCGGAGCTCGTCGTTCGCGGGCGCGGGCCGGTGGCCGGTCTCCTGGCCGCCGTCGCCACGCAGCGCATCGCTAAACTGGACCGATGATCGATTCGACTCTGCGCCTGGCCGGAGCGGTGTACTTCGTGTTTCGCGGCCGATGACAGACACCGGGTCGCTGGATCGCTTCCGCCACATCGCCATCGAAGGGCCGATCGGCGCGGGCAAGACCACGCTCTCGCGCCTGCTCGCCGAGCGCATGGGCGCCGAGCTGATGCTCGAGCAGCCGGGCGAGAACCCGTTTCTCGCCCGCTTCTACGACGACCGCGTCGGCTACGCGTTCCAGACCCAGCTCTTCTTCCTGTTCCAGCGCGAGCGCCAGTTTCGCGCCATCGCCCAGCCGAGCATGTTCGCGCGGACGACCGTCAGCGACTTCATGTTCGCCAAGGATGCGCTGTTCGCGCAGATCAATCTCAGCGACGAGGAGTACCGGCTCTACGCGCAGATGCACCAGCCGATCGCGGCGCAGCTGGGCGAACCCGACCTCGTCGTCCGCCTGCAGGCGACGGCGCCTTCGCTGCTGGCGCGCGTGCGCCGCCGCGGCGTCGCGATGGAACACGGCATCGACCTCCTTTACCTCGAGCGCCTGTGCGACGCGTATGCAGATTTCTTCGCCTCGTACGACGGGGCGCCGGTGTTCGTCGTCGACACGGAGCGCTTCCATCCGCTCGAGCGCGCAGCCGACCTCGCCGAGCTGGTGAGCGCGCTCGAGCGCTTCAAGGGACGGCGCGGCGTTCTCGGCGCTGCTGCCGCCGACATCGCCTTCGACTGATCGGCCGCCACCGCGTGCGGCCGGCGTGCCGCTTCGGATCACGGCTTCGCGACGACCGTGCCGATTCGGATCGCGACGTTCTTCGCGCCCGGCGTCACGCCAGTCGTCTCGCCGGCGAGATCGCCGGGCTGCGCGATCGCCGTGCCGCCCTTGCTGATGCGCGCGCCGACGACCAGCTGCGCCGCGCTCGACAACGTCATTCCCGGCGCCATCGCCATGCTGTCGTCGAGGCGAAAGGCGAGCGGCAGGTCCTTGACGCGGGCGCGCTGCACGGCGAGCGGCATGCGGCTGCCGCTGGCAGCGCGCGCGAAGACGAACACCGGATCGTCCGGCGCCGCTTGTGACGCGACCTGCGGATCAAGCGTCACCGTGCCGCTGACGCTGGTGCCGACCGCGGCCGGCGCGGCGCTCGCCGGCAGGCGCGCCGCGGCCAGTGCCGGGCCGGGTGACGGGGCCGGCGCTGCGCCGGCAGCGACCAGCCTGCCGCGTGCCTCGCCGATCATCGCCTGCACGCGAGGCGCCAGCTCGCTGCCCGGCGGCAGCTTGTCGGCGATCTTCTGCCAGTGGGAGATCGCGACGGCGTACTCGCCGCGGTCGAAGGCGGCACTGCCGGCGAGCGCGAGCGCCTTGGGATGATTGGCATCGGCTTTCAGGGCGCGCTCGATCAGGGCGATCGAACGCGGGTTGTTCGCGGTCTGCTGCGTCGACGCGACGGCGTCGGCATAGTCGGAGAGCAGCGCTGCGTTGCCCGGTTCCAGCTCGGCGGCGCGGGCATAGGCCGGGAGCGCTTCGTCGATCCGGCCGAGCACGGTGTACGAGCGCGCGAGCATGGTCCAGCCCTCGGCGTCGTCGGGCTTGTCCTTCATCCGCTCTGCGAGCTTGCCGACCATCGCCTCGACCTGCTGCAGCGGGCTCGGCGCGCTCGCACCAGTGCCGGGTTGCGGGACCGCAACGAGCTCCGTCTTGGGTGCTGGTTGTCGGATCAGCAAAGGCGAGCCGGTCCGCCAGTAGCCGATGCCGGCGAGCGCGACGACGAAGATCGACAGACCGGCGACGAGAGTGCGCGATGGGCGGCGTGATGCCGCGTCAACAGCGCTGGCGCCGGGCGCTTTGTCGCGGGCCTCGCGCTCGGCGCCGGCCACGTCAGCCCGGTCCGCGTGGGCTGGCGTTCGACGACGCGAGGACGCCGCCGACCGCACCGGTCTCTCCGGCGGTCTCGTCGTCGGGCTCGAACGCGTCGGCCGCCATGCGGCTGCGCCTGCGCAGCACGACGAGAAGGACGCCGGCACCGCCGACCAGCATCAACGCCGGGCCGAACCAGAGCAGCATCGTCGTCGCGCGCAGCGGCGGACGGTAGAGAACGAAGTCGCCGTAGCGCGCCGTCATGTAGTCGATGACCTCGACGTCGCTCTTGCCTTGCTTCAGCAACGCACGCGCCTCGCGCCGCAGGTCGACCGCGAGCGAGGCAGTGGAGTCGGCAATCGTCTGGTTCTGGCACACCAGGCAGCGCAGTTCCGAGGTGATGTGAACCATGCGCGCTTCGAGGGCGGGGTCGGCGGTTTCCGGGAGCGCTTCCTTGGCGGCCAGGGCGAGCGATGCCGCCAGGAGACAGCCGCCGAAAACGAGGTGCAGCGCCTTCATCTAGGCGTCGAGCTTCTTGAGCATCGGCTCGATCTTGTTCGCGAGCACCTCGGGCGTGAGCGGGCCGATGTGCTTCAGGCGGATGACGCCGTTGCCATCGACAACGAAGGTCTCCGGAACGCCGTAGACGCCGAAGTCGATACCCACGCGGCCATCCTCGTCGAACAGCGATGCGTCGTAGGGGTCGCCGAAGCGCGCCAGCCAGGCGCTCGCCTCCGGCCGCGTGTCCTTGTAGTTGAGGCCGTAGACCGGTACGACCCGCTTCTTGGCGAACTCGAGCAGGAGCGGATGCTCTTCGCGGCAGGCGACGCACCACGACGCCCAGACGTTGATGATGAAGGCCTTGCCCTTCAGGTCGTCCAGGCGAACCGTTCTTGTGGCGTCGTCGAGCCGGGGGAGGGCGAACTTCGGTGCCGGCTTGTCGATGAGCGGCGAGGGCACTTCACGCGGGTCGCGCTTCAGGCCGACGGCGAGGACGAGCGCCAGCGCCAGGAAGGCGCCGAGCGGAATGAGGAACCAGAGGTGGGCGGCGGCATGCCGCCCGCCTCTGGCGGACAGGATTGCTCCCTCCCCGCTTCGCTCCCCTCCCTCCGAGAGGGAGGGGCGGGCTCCTTCGGAGCCCTGTGACGGCGTTGATGGCGTCTTGTCCATGATCAGGCGGCCGTCAGCGCTGCGATGGCCTGGGGCTCACGTTGCCGTGCCCGGGCCCGATAGCGACGATCGGTCGCGGCGAGCAGGCCGCCGAGGGCCATCATCAGGCAGCCGCCCCAGATCCAGTCGATGAAGGGCTTGACGTAGATGCGCACGATCCAGGCGGCGCCGACCGGCTCGCCGAGCGAGACGTAGAGGTCGCGCGTGAAGCCGACGTCGATCGCCGCTTCGGTGAGCGTCGTCTGCGAGGCCGGGTAGAAGCGCTTCTCCGGGCGCAGTGTCGCGAGCTTGCGGCCGTCCCTGCTCACCTCGACCTCGCCCCGCGCAGCGCGGTAGTTCGGCCCGCGCACGTCGCTCGCGCCGCGGAAGGTGAAGGAGATGCCGTCGATCGTCGTCGTCTCGCCCGGGCCCATCTGCACGTCGCGCTCGACCTCGCCGGAGCGAACGAGCGTCACGCCGAGGATGAAGACCGCGACGCCGACGTGCGCGATCATCATTCCGACCATCGCGCGCGGGATCTGGCGGGCTCGGTGGAGCACGCTCGCGCGCACGCCGCCCGCGGGCCGCAGCCGCTCGACAAGGTCGGTTGTCACCGACGCGAGGATCCAGAACGCCATCAGGAGGCCGGTCGCGGCGACGATGCCGATGCCGCCCTTGAGCCAGGCGACGAGCACGGTCGCGACGACGGCGCTCGCGGCGGCCCACTTGAGGCGCGACGCCAGGTCGGGGAGGGCGCTGTCCTTCCAGCGCGCCATCGGCCCGACGCCCATGAGGAACACGAGCGGCGTCAGGAGCGGCACGAACACGGTGTCGAAGTAAGGCGGCCCGACCGAGATCTTGCCGAGATTCATGGCGTCGAGCGCCAGCGGATAGAGCGTGCCGAGCAGGACTGCGCCGCAGGCGACGACGAGGAGCACGTTGTTGCCGAGCAGCAGCGTCTCGCGCGAGAGCAGGCCGAAGCGGGCGCCGAGGCCGACGCTCGGCGCGCGCCACGCGTAGAGGGCCAGCGACGAGCCGATGACGATGACCAGGAAGGCGAGGATGAAGAGGCCGCGTCGTGGATCGGTAGCGAACGCGTGCACCGACGAGAGCACGCCCGAGCGGACGAGGAAAGTGCCGAGCAGC
Organism: Caldimonas sp.; assembly: GCA_039916285.1. Taxonomy (GTDB): domain Bacteria; phylum Pseudomonadota; class Gammaproteobacteria; order Burkholderiales; family Burkholderiaceae_C; genus Schlegelella_A. The sequence continues at coordinate 3,611 of JBDSLQ010000430.1, read as the reverse complement.
GAGAGGGAGAAGGCGAGTATGGCGAGCAGCACGGTCCAGTTCTTGAAGCTGTTGCGCTTCTCGGTGACCGCAAGCGAATGGATCAGCGCGGTCGCGACCAGCCACGGCATGAAGGACGCGTTCTCCACCGGGTCCCAGAACCACCAGCCGCCCCAGCCGAGCTCGTAGTAGGCCCATGCGCTGCCGAGAGCGATGCCGATGGTGAGGAAGATCCACGCTGCGGTCGTCCATGGCCGCGTCCAGCGCGCCCAAGTGGCGTCGAGGTTGCCGCCGATCAGCGCCGCGACCGCGAAAGAGAAGGCGACCGACAGGCCGACGTAGCCCATGTAGAGCATTGGCGGATGGATCACCATGCCCGGGTCCTGAAGGAGCGGGTTGAGGTCTCGCCCTTCCGTCGCCGCCGGGATGAGACGGTCGAACGGGTTCGACGTCATCAGGACGAAGAGAAGGAAGCCGAGCGAGAGCAGTCCCATCACGGCGAGGATGCGCGCGATCACCCGTTCGGGCAGGTGGCGGCTGAAGGTCGCGACCGCGACTGTCCAGAACGCCAGCATCAGCAGCCAGAGGAGGATCGAACCTTCGTGGCTGCCCCAGGTCGCCGCGATCCGGTACTGCAGCGGCAACGTGCTGTTCGAGTTGGTCGCGACGTTGAGCACCGAGAAGTCGTTGTCGACAAAGCTGATCGTCAGGCAGGCGAAGGCGAGCGCGACCAACGCGAACAGCAGCCGTGCCGAAGGGCGTGCCAGCAGCATCCAATCCGTGCGGCCGCGCGCCGCGCCGAGCAACGGCACGACGCCGAGCACGGCAGCGACGCCGAGCGCGATCCAGAGCGCGAGGTGGCCGAGCTCCGGAATCATTTGCGGACCGGCTCGGCGCGCATCGACTCGGCGAGCTTGGGGTTGCCGAGCTGCGCGCGCTTGAGCGCCTCGGCCGCCTCGGGCGGCATGTAGTTCTCGTCGTGCTTGGCGAGCACCTCTCGGGCGACGAAGACGTCACCTTGCAGCTGGCCCTGGGCGACGACGCCCTTGCCTTCCTTGAAGAGGTCGGGAAGGATGCCTTCGTAGCGGACGGCGATCGACTTGGCGGTGTCGGTGACGACGAAGCTAGCCTTCGTACCCTCGCGCTTCACCGATCCTTTCTCGACCATGCCGCCGATGCGAAAGGTGCGCGCGCTCGGCGCTTCCTTCGCCGCCACCTGCGTCGGCGAATAAAAGAAGACCAGGTTGCTCTGGAACGCGTTCAGCACCAGCGCGGCGGCGGCGCCGACGGCGCAGACGATGCCGGCGGCGACGGCGAGGCGCTTCTGGCGCAGCTTCATCGCGGCGCTCCGGCGAGCTCGCGGCGCGCCCGGCGATGGCGCAGCGCGACCAGCACCGGCTCGATAGCCATGCAGGCGATCGTCACCGCGTAGGCGCCCCACACGTAGGTGCCATAGCCGCCCATTGCGAAGAAGTCGGCAGCGCTGTTCCAATTCACGACGTTGCTCCTTGACCGGCGCGCGGGCGCACGACCGCGTCGCTTGCCCACGCCGAGTGATTGTCGCGTTCCAGGGCAATGGCACTGGCGCGAACGAAAATGACCGCGAAGGCGTAGGCCCAGAAGGCCAGCGTCATCAGCAGCATCGCGAGCAGCATCACGCTGGCCATCTTCGGCGCCGCGGCGACGCTGACGCTCGCGCCCTGATGCAGCGTGTTCCACCAGATCACCGAGAAGTAGATGATCGGCACGTTGACGCTGCCGACGACGGCGAGCAGGGCGCCGGCGCGATCGGCGCGGCGCGTGTCGTCGATCGCCGAAACGAGGGCGAGGTAGCCGCCGTAGAGGAAGAGCAGGATCAGCTCGGAGGTCAGGCGCGCGTCCCAGACCCACCAGGTTCCCCACGTCGGCTTGCCCCAGAGGGCACCGGTCCACAGGGCCAGGAAGGTGAACAGCGCCCCGGTCGGCGCGATCGCGCGGGCGACGATGGACGCCAGGCGGGCGTTGAAGGCCCAGCCGATCGCCGCCCAGAACGCCATCACGACGTAGAGCAGCATCGACATCCACACCGCGGGGACGTGGATGAAGATGATCCGGTAGGCGTCGCCCTGGGTCGCATCGGTCGGCGCGCGCAGCATGCCGAGGTAGAGGCCGGTCGCGGCCAGGACCCCCGCGATGGCCGTGAACCACGGCACCAGCTTGCCGGCGAGCGGATAGAACGCCGCCGGCGAGGCGAAGCGGAAGAAGCGCGTCGTCGTGCTCACCGTCGTTCCTCGCGCGCCGTCATTCCGTCGCGATGCGCAACGCCGCCGCCGTGGCGACCGGTGCGAGCACCGCAGTGAAGATGAGCAGCGCGCCAAGCAGCGAGTAGTGGCCGCCCGGCGACACGCCAGCGTCGACCGCGGCCACGGCACCGGCGCCGAAGATGATCGCCGGGATGCACAGCGGAACGATGATCAGGATCAGGAGCACCGCGCCGCTGCGCAGGCCGAGGGTCAGCGCGGCGCCGAGGCCGCCGAGCAGACTCAGCACCGGCGTGCCGAGCACCAGCCCGGCGATCAGCGCGCCGATTGCCGCCGGCGCCATGTCGAAGAGCAGGCCGAACACGGGCGCCGCGGCGACCAGCGGCAGGCCGGTCAGGAGCCAGTGCGAGACCGCCTTGGCGACGACGATCGCGATCCGGCCACCGGGCACCAGCAGCATCTGCTCGAGCGATCCGTCGGCGTGGTCGGCGGCGTAGAGCTGCGTCACCGACAGCATCGCCGCGAGCAGCGCCGCAACCCAGACGACGCCGGGCGCGATCTGGCGCAGCGTCTGCGGCTCCGGACCGACGCCGAGCGGAAACAGGCTCACCGCCACGGTGAAGAAGGCGATCGGCAGGATCACGTCGACGCGGCGCCGCGCCGCCAAGCGCAGTTCGCGCGCGACCAGCACGGCGAACGTGCTCTTCATGCAAGGGCGGGCTCACGCAACTGGACGATGGCCGGTGCCGGCTCGTCGATCGGCAACGGCAGGTGACTGGTGAGGACGACCGCGCCGCCGCGCCGCGCGTGCTGGGCGATGACGCCCGCGAGCAGCTCGACGCCGGCGGCGTCGAGCGCGTCGAAGGGCTCGTCGAGCAGCCACGGCCGAAGCTCGCGCTCCGCGGCCAGCCGCGCCAGCGCGACGCGCCGGCGCTGGCCCTGCGACAGCGTGCGGACGAAGGCGTCCTTGCGGCTGGCCATGCCGAGGCGCTCGAGCGCGGTCTCGACGTCGGCGCCGTCGACGTGGCTGCCGCCGAGGTGGAGGAGGAAGCGGAGCGACTCGGCCACCGTCAGGTCTTCCTTGAGCGCGTTGGCGTGGGCCAGGTAGAGCGGACGCGGCGCGATCGCGGCCGCGCCGGCCCAGGCGATCTCTCCCGCCGCCGGCGCCGACAGGCCGGCCAGGGTGCGCAGCAGGGTCGTCTTGCCTTGGCCGTTGGCGCCGCGGATCCAGACGATCTGCCCGGCGCCGACGACGAAGCGGATCGGCGCGAACAGGAGGCGATCGCCGCGGCGGCACTCGAGATCGCGCACGAAAAGGACAGCATCGGCTGCCGCCGTCGCGCTCACTGCCAATTCGTCTGCCATCGATCGTCCTCGTCCCGGGGCGGCGGG
>JBDSLQ010000429.1:0-4025 GCA_039916285.1 Caldimonas sp. | reverse complement strand
GTCGACGGCTGGAACTCGGCGTCGATCCACTTCTTGGCTTCGACCTCGCCGGCCCAGGCGCCATGCCCCAGCGTCAGCGCGGCCGCGGCGAATGCCACCGCATGCATGCGAAATTTCATCTCGGTCTCCTCTGTGGACTTCCCTTGTACAGATGGACGGGCCGGCTGGGAAGAGTGGGCCGGGATCCTTTGCGAAAACACATCAGCCCTTGCGCAGGACGAACCCGAGCACGAGCATCGACACGACGAAGCTGATCCAGATCGAAGGCTCGGCCTCGAGGCCGAGCCAGCCGACCATCTTTTCGCTCACCGCCACGAAAGCCAGGTTGACGTAGGCGGCGGCGAGCAGGCCGATGAAGAGGCGATCGCCGCGCGTCGTCGCCATCGGCAGCCAGCCCTTGCGCAGGACGGTCGGCGAGCGGAGCTCCCAGACCGTCATGGCGACGAGCATGAGCACGATGGAGCAGAAGAACACCGCCACCGGCAAGGTCCACGCCATCCACTCAAACATGAAGGACTCCAACGGCCGGACGCCGGGCCGCCCCAAGGCTGGCCGCGCCCCCTCGGGGGGCAGCGAACGTACCCGTGAGCGTGGGGGCACTGGTCATACCCGACCCATCGCGAAGCCCTTGGCGATGTAGTGACGGACGAACCAGATCACGATCGCGCCGGGCACGATGGTGAGCACGCCGGCGGCGGCGAGCACGCCCCAGTCCATCCCCGATGCCGACACGGTCCGCGTCATCACCGCCACGATCGGCTTGGCGTTGACGCTGGTGAGCGTCCTGGCCATCAGCAGCTCGACCCAGCTGAACATGAAGCAGAAGAACGCGGCGACGCCCACCCCGGCCTTGATGAGCGGGATGAAGATCGTCAGGAAGAAGCGCGGGAACGAGTAGCCGTCGATGTACGCCGTCTCGTCGATCTCGCGCGGCACGCCGCTCATGAAGCCTTCCAGGATCCAGACCGCCAGCGGCACGTTGAAGACGAGGTGGGCGAGCGCCACGGCGACGTGCGTGTCCATCAGGCCGAGCGTCGTGTAGAGCTGGAAGAACGGCAGCAGGAACACCGCCGGCGGCGTCATGCGGTTGGTGAGCAGCCAGAAGAAGACGTGCTTGTCGCCGATGAACTGGTAGCGCGAGAAGGCGTAGGCCGCGGGCAGGGCGACGAGCAGCGAGATCACGGTGTTGATCGCCACGTAGATCATCGAGTTGATGTAGCCCGAGTACCACGACGCGTCGGTGAAGATGACGCGGTAGTTGTCCCAGGTGAACGCCTTCGGCCAGAGCGAGAAGACGCTCAGGATCTCCTCGTTGGTCTTGAACGACATGTTGGCCATCCAGTACACCGGCAGGATGGCGAACACGAGATAGAGGACGAGGAAGATCGTCCGCTTGCGGAAGCGCCGGTCATCCATGGCCGCCCTCCGACCTGTCGGCCGTGCCGACGCGCTGCATCCAGTTGTAGAGGATGAAGCAGAGCAGCAGGATGATCAGGAAATAGATCAGCGAGAACGCCGCCGCCGGGCCGAGGTCGAACTGGCCGACCGCCTTCTGCGTCAGGTACTGGCTGAGGAAGGTCGTCGCGTTGCCCGGCCCGCCGCCGGTGAGGACGAACGGCTCGGTGTAGATCATGAAGCTGTCCATGAAGCGCAGCAGCACGGCGATCATCAGCACGCCGCGCAGCTTGGGCAGCTGGATGAAGCGGAAGACGGCGAGCTTCGACGCGCCGTCAATGCTCGCGGCCTGGTAATAGGCGTCGGGGATCGCGCGCAGGCCGGCGTAGCAGAGCAGGGCGACCAGCGGCGTCCAGTGCCACACGTCCATCAGCAGCACGGTGAGCCACGCGTCGCGCGCGCTGCCAGTGTAGTTGTAGTCGACGCCGAGGCGTGCCAGCGCAGCGCCGAACAGGCCGATGTCGGCGCGGCCGTAGATCTGCCAGATCGTGCCGACGACGTTCCACGGGATCAGCAGCGAGATCGCGACCAGCACGAGCACCGCCGAGGCGTGCCAGCCCTTGGCCGGCATCGACAGCGCCAGGGCGATGCCGAGCGGGATCTCGACCACGAGCACGGCCAGCGAGAACGCGATCTGGCGCAGCAACGCGCCCTGCAGGTCGTCGTCGCGCATCACCGACTTGAACCATTCGGTGCCGACGAAGACGCGCCGCTCGGGCGAGATGATGTCCTGCACCGAGTAGTTGACGACCGTCATCAGCGGCAGGATCGCCGAGAAGGCGACGCAGATCACCACCGGCAGGATGAGCAGCCATGCCTTCTGGTTGACGGTCTTCATGGCGCGGCCTCGGCGACGAGGACGTCGTCCTTGTAGAAGCAGGTGTGCGCGCCGACGAGGGCGAGCCAGACCGTGTCGCCGGCCCGCGGGATCGGCTGCCCCGGAGCGAGGCGCGCGCGCACGATGCCGCTGGGGTCGCTGCCGCCGCCGACCTGCGACGTCAGCAGCCAGTAGGTGCCGATGTCCTGCGCCTGCGTCACGACGGCGGGGACGGCGCCTTCGGCAGCGGGCGCAGCGATCGTCACGTACTCGGGTCGCACGCCGAGCGTCACCTCGCCGAGGTCGGCTAGGCCGCTCCTGGCGAGCGACAGGCGCTGGCCGGCGATATCGATGCTCGCGCCGGTCGACGTCGCGGCCAGGAAATTCATTCCCGGCGAGCCGATGAAGTGGCCGACGAAAGTGTGTTGCGGCCGGTCGAACAGCTCCGAGGCGCTGCCGGTCTGGACGGCGCGGCCGCGCGTCATCACGATCACCTGCTCGGCGAAGGTGAGCGCCTCGACCTGGTCGTGGGTCACGTAGATCAGGGTGAGCTTGAGCTCCTGGTGGATCTGCTTCAGCTTCCTGCGCAGCTGCCATTTGAGATGCGGATCGATGACCGTCAGCGGCTCGTCGAAGAGCACCGCCGAGACGTCGTCGCGAACCAGGCCACGGCCGAGCGAGATCTTCTGCTTGGCGTCGGCGGCAAGGCCGGCGGCACGCATGTTCAGCTGGCCGCTCAGCTCGAGCATCTCGGCGATCTCGCCGACGCGGCGGGCGATGCGATCGGCAGCGACGCCGCGGTTGCGCAGCGGGAAGGCGAGGTTCTCGGCGACTGTCATCGTGTCGTAAATGACCGGGAACTGGAACACCTGGGCGATGTTTCTCTGCTGCGGCGTTCGCGCCGTGACGTCGACGCCGTCGAACTTCACCACGCCGCGCGACGGCTGGACCAGGCCGGAAACGATGTTGAGCAGCGTCGTCTTGCCGCATCCCGACGGGCCGAGCAGGGCATAGGCGCCGCCGTCGGCGAAGCTCATCGCCAGCGGCAGCAGCGCGTAGTCGTCGTCGCCGCGCGGGTTCGGCCGGTAGGAGTGCGCCAGGTCGAGGTCGATGCGGGCCATTCAGGGGCTCCTCGAAGGCGCCGGCGCCGGCGCGGGCGCGGCGAGCAGGTCGCCGGCGGCGTCGAACACATAGACCTGACTCGGGTCGAGGTGCAGCGTGACCGGCGCGCCCAGGGTGAATTCGTGCACGCCGGTGAGCTGCGCGACCAGCTCGCCGATCGCCGTGTCGACGTGCAGGAACGTGTCGGAGCCCGAGATCTCGGCCAGTTCGACGGTGCCCGGCAGCGCGATGTCGCCTTTGCGCGGCTCGACGTGCAGCGCTCCGGATCGGATGCCGACCGTCAGCGTCTGCGAGCGCGTCGCCGGCAGGGTCAGCGCAACCTCGACCCCGCCGCGCAGGGAGACGCCGCTCGCGCTCGCCTGGCCGGCGAAAAGGTTCATCGGCGGGTCGCTGAAGGCGCGTGCGACGCGGATCGACTTCGGCCGATGGAAGACCTCGGCGGTCGGCCCGTACTGGAGCAGCTCGCCGGCGTCGAGCACGGCTGTGTAGCCGCCCAGGAGGAGCGCTTCGGTCGGCTCGGTGGTCGCGTAGACGACGGTCGAGCGGCCGCTTGCGAACAGTTGCGACAGCTCGGTGCGCAGCTCCTCGCGCAGCTTGTAGTCGAGGTTCACGAGCGGCTCGTCGAGCAGCA
>JBDSLQ010000428.1:0-5041 GCA_039916285.1 Caldimonas sp. | reverse complement strand
CAGCCACAGGCCCGCGACGCAGGCGACGGCGACGGCGAGGATCAGGAGCCGGTAGCGCGGGTAGACGAAGTCGCCGACGAACACCTGCCCGCGCAGCTCGGGCGGGATCGCCCAGGACAGCGGCGCGGCGCCGAAGATCATCCGCAGTGCCTGCTCGGCGACCATCGCCAGGCCGAAGGTGAGGAGCAGCGAGAGGGCGGGGTCGGCCTTGTAGAAGCGGCGGAACAGCAGCCGCTCGACGGCGACGCCGAGGAGGCCGACCGCGACCGGCGCGACCAGCACCGCGCCGCCGAAGCCGAGCGCAGCGCCGATGCTGACCGCCAGGTACGCGCCGATCGCGTAGAACGCGCCGTGCGCGAGGTTGACGATGCCGCCGAGCGAGAAGATCAGCGACAGGCCGAGCGCGATCAGCAGGTAATAGGCGCCGGCCAGGAGGCCGTTGAGCAGATGCTGGACGAGCAGCACGTCGTTCGGCGCCTGCGCCCGCAGATCGCGAAAGGAGGCGAGGTCAGCGCGTCAGGCGAACTTGCACTCGTTCTCTTCCGCGGTCGCGGCGATCACCTCGAGCGGCTCGCTCGCGCCCGGCACCGGCGCCGACGATCGGAAGATGTCGAACGCGTTCTTGACCTCGGCGGCCGGCAGCGCCTGCACGGTGTACATCTCGTGCATCATCTGGTGGTCGGTCTTGCGGAAGTAGCCCTCGCGCGTCTTCATCAAGCCGAACTTGGCGCCCTTCTCGAAGTGCTCGACGATCTTGGTCGAGTCGGTCGACCTGGTTTCGGCCATCGCCTGCGCCGTCAGCTTGATCGCGTTGTAGTCGCCCCAGGCCTGGTTCTCGGGCGGCCGGTTGTAGCGCTTGCTGAACTCGGCGACGAAGCGCTTGCTCTCGGGCGTGTCGATCAGGTGATGCCAGACGACCGGCCAGGTGCCGAGGAAGTTGCCCTTGCCGGCGCCCCAGGCCAGCGCGGTGTCGAAGCCGAAGCCGGCGACCGGAAACGCCAGGCCGAACTCGGAATATTGCTTCAGGAAGTTGGTGATCTGGTTGCCGGCGAGGTTCGAGATCACGAGGTCGGGCTTGGCGTTCCGGATCTCGAGCAGGAGCGGCGAGAAGTCGGTGGCGTCGGTCGGCACCAGCTTGTCGGCGGCGAAGTCGCCGCCGCCCGCGGCCATGAAGCGCTTGGCGACGCGCAGCAGGTCGTGGCCGAAGGCGTAGTCGGCGGTGAGCGAGAACCACTTCTTGCCCTTGACCAGCCCTTGCGCCATGAGCGAGCGACCGCAGGTCTTCACGTACATCGAGTTCTGGCTCTCGATGTGGAACATGTACCGCTTGCAGCCCTTGCCGCGCAACTCGTCGGAATTGCAGCCGGTGTTGATGAAGAGCGTCTTGGTGCGCTCGGCCACCTGGCTGATCGTGAGACCCGACGCCGACGAGATCTCGCCGATGATGCAGGCAACCTTGTCGCGTTCGATCATCCGCTCGGCCTTGGTCGAGGCGGTCTGCGGGTTGACCGAGTCCTCCTTCAGCAGCTCGACCTTGCGGCCGTTGATGCCGCCGGCGGCGTTGATCTCGGCAACCGCCATGTCGGCGGCCTGCACCGCGAACTCGCCGAGCGGGCCGAGGAACCCGGTGCGCGGCGTCAGGTGGCCGATCCGGATCGCCTCGGCCTGGGCACGGCCGAGCGCGGGCCAGCCGAGCACCGCGGCGGTCGAGGCGCTGGCGACGATGCGGCGACGGACGGAATCGAGGGGACGTGTCATGGGACCTCCGCTTGCTTCGAACTGTGATCACAGTTATCGTGAACCCGATCCGGTCGGTTGTAAAGCCGGGAAATCTCCGATCGCCACCCGACGCCGAAAGCGATGGACGAGACCCTCGGCGCCCGCGTCCTCCACGACCTCAGGCGCCAGCTCATCACCGGCGTCCTCGCGCCGGGCGACAGGCTGTCGCTGCGCCGCCTCGCCGACCAGCAGCGCACCTCGATGCAACCGGTTCGCGATGCGATCGCCCGGCTGGTCGCCGAACGGGCGCTCGAGGTCACGCCGAAGAAGGCGGTGCAGGTGCCGCTGCTGTCGGCACCGCGCTTCGCCGAGCTGACGGCCATCCGCCTTGCGATCGAAGGCTTCGCGGTCGAGCAGGCCGCGCATCGCCGCGGCGCCGGCGAGCGCGCCGCGTTGCGCCGCCACGAGGCGGCGTTCAGGCGCCAGGGCGAGCGCGCCGTGCCCGACATCGATGCCGCCATCGTCGCCAACGCCGAGCTTCACTTCGCCGTCTACCGCAGCGCCGGCATGCCCGCGCTCACCGCGATCATCGAGGGCCTGTGGCTGCGCATCGGCCCGCTGCTCAACCTCGACATGCGCGCCGGCGCCGGCCGGCTCGAAAGCGGCGTCGCCCTGCGCTGCCACGGCGACTTGCTCGCGGCGGTGGTGGACGGCGACGCCGCCGCGGCGCGCGCGGCGCTGCATGAAGACATCAGCAGCACCGCCGCGTTCATCGTCGGGCGCGGCGTGCTGCCGCCGCGCTGACCTTTTCCGGATGCGGGAGCAACGACATGGACCTGGGACTCGAAGGGCTGCGCGTCATGGTTTCGGCGGGCGCCGGCGGCATCGGCCTGGCAATCGCCCGCGCCTTCGTTCGCGAAGGGGCGCGGGTGTCCGTCAGCGATGTCGATGCCGGGGCCCTGGCGGCGCTGGCGGCGTCCGATCCCGGGGTGCACGCCTGCGCTTGCGACGTCGCCGATCGGGCCGCCGTCGAGCGCTGGTTCGCCGCCGCCGGCGCGCACCTCGGCGGCCTCGACTGCCTGGTCAGCAACGCCGGAATCGCCGGGCCGACGGGCGCCGTCGAGGCCATCGCTCCCGACGACTGGGACCGCTGCATCGCCGTCGATCTGACCGGCCACTTCAACTGCGTCCGCCTCGCCGTGCCGGCGCTGCGCAAGTCGGCGAACGCAAGCATCGTCGCGGTGTCGTCGCTCGCCGGTCGGCTCGGCTTTGCCTTGCGCACGCCGTACGCGGCGGCGAAGTGGGGCGTGATCGGCCTGATGCGCTCGCTCGCGGTCGAGCTCGGCCCGGACCGGATCCGGGTCAACGCGCTGCTGCCCGGCGTCGTCGCCGGTGCCCGCCAGCAATCGGTGCTGAGCGCCAAGGCCGCGGCGCGCGGCGTCGCGTTCGCGGAGATCGAGCGCGCGGCGTTCGCGGCGACTTCGATCAAGGAGTACGTGACGCCCGAGCAGCTTGCCGACTATGTCGTCTTCCTCGCCAGCCGCCGCGCGGCGACGGTCTCCGGACAGGCGCTCTCGGTGTGCGGCGACACCAACATGCTGAGCTAGATTTCGCCCAGCAAGGAACGATCCGCCGCCGTCGCCTGCCGGGTCGGTCGACCCGGCGCGCGATGCGTGGCTAGCGTTCGGCCACCGCCGAGCCGGCGATCCAGGCGAGCAGGGCCAGCGGCGCCGTGTCGGCGCGCAAGGTCCTCGGCCCGAGACCGACCGGCACGAATCCCGCGGCGACAGCGCTCGCTTCCTCCGCTGCAGTGAGGCCGCCTTCGGGGCCGCTCAGGACGCAGATGCTGCGTCGCGTCGAGCCGACCCTGAACACCTGCGCCGGCGCCAGCGCCGACGCTGCCAGGCTGAGGACGACGAGCCGCCGCTCGGGCGACGCCTCGCGCGCGAGCGCCAGCCAGCTGGCCAGCGAGTGCAACGGCAGCACCGCGGTCACCCGGGCCCGGCCGCACTGCTCGCTCGCCGCCGCCGCGACCGCCTGCCAACGGGCGCGTCGTGCGTCGGCTCGCGCGCCCGACAGGCGAACCACCGAGCGTTCGGTGAGCAACGGCTGGATCGCTGTCGCGCCCAGCTCGCCGGCCTTTTCGACCAGTGCGTCCATGCGGTCGTTGGCGGGCACGCCGAGCGCGATCGTCACGTCGTCGGCGAGCTCGCGGTCGACCGGCAGCGCCGCGCCGAGCCGGACGTCGACCTCGCGCCGGCCGATGCGAACGATCTCGCCCGGCCAGTCGGCGCCGTCGTCGCCGTTGAAGAGCGTGATCGCGTCGCCCGGTTGCAGGCGCAGCACTTGCACATGCCGCGCCGCCGCCTCCGGCAAGGTGGCGATGCCGTGGGCCACGAACGTGCGCGGCAGGAACAGACGAGGCGGCAGGGTCGGTCCTTCAGGTCAGGCAGCGCGCACCGCGCGGGCCGCTCGGAGCTCAACCGCCGTACAGCGACCTTCGCACGTCGAGCGCGGCGGCTTCGCCCTTGCGCTCGCGAATCTGCTCGAGAAAGCGCTGGGCGGCGTCGCGCAGCTCACCGCCGGTCGATGCTTTCTCGACTGCCAGCGTCAAGGTGAAGCCGCGCAGCCCGAGCTCGCTCGCGATCAGCTTGGTCAGAGCGGCGGAGAACGTGCGGTAGTCGACCGGCTTGGCCTCGAGCGGCGCCGGCACGGTGGTCGGCGGGCTGGTGTCGCCGCCGACCGCGCGCGCCGGACCGCCGATCGTCACGGCACCGGCGGCAGGAGCGATCAGGTCGAGCTTGCGCAGCGCCTGGAAGTCGGCGGCGGTGACTCCGGCCAGGCTGGCGAGCAGCATCTCCTCGGGCTTGACGCCATCGATGAGGAGCAGCAGGTTGCGCCGCGCCCGCTCCTTGATCAGCGTCCGGCTCACCATCTCGGCGCGGCCCGCGTCCGTCTTGACCCAGATCACCGGCTTGTTCCTGTCCTGCGCTCGAATCGGCGCCGGCAGAAATGTATCAGGATGTAGCAGGGTCGCGGCGGCGCGACCGCTGCGATGTCACTGGACCTTGTCGCGCAGCTCGCGCCGCAGGATCTTGCCGACCGGAGTCTTCGGCAGGTCGGTCCGGAACTCGACGATCTTCGGCCGTTTGTAGCCGGTGAGGTTCGCTTCGCAGTAGGCGCGCACCTGCGCCTCGGTGATCGCAGGATCCTTCTTGACGATGACGAGCTTGACCGCCTCGCCCGCCTTGGCGTCGGCGACGCCGACCGCGGCGCACTCGAGGATGCCCGGCATCTGGGTGACGACGTCCTCGACCTCGTT
>JBDSLQ010000427.1:0-9461 GCA_039916285.1 Caldimonas sp. | reverse complement strand
CCATGCGGCGATGGCACTCGCCCGCCCGGGCGACATACTCGTCATCGACGGCAAGGCCGACCGAACTTGCGCGCTGATGGGCTCGATCATGATCACTGCCTGCCGACAGCTCGGCCTGGGCGGGGTCGTCGTCGACGGCTCGGTGCGCGACACCGAGGAGCTGCGCGCGCTCGGCTTTCCGGTCTACGCCGTCGGCGCCAATCCAAACGGGCCGACAAAGAACATCGCCGGGCGCCTCAACTGGCCGATCTCATGCGGCGGCGTCGCGGTGCGCGCCGGTGACCTCGTCGTCGGTGATGCCGACGGCGTCGTCGTCGTCGAGCGGGAGAAGGCGGGCGCGCTGCTCGCGCTCGCCGAGCAGAAGGTACAGGACGAACGCGCGCGCATCGCCGCGATCACGAGCGGGCAGGGGATCCGCCCGAAGTGGCTCGACGGCGCCTTGCGAGCGGCCGGCGTCCTCCGCAACGGCGAGGCGCTTTGAGCCGCAGCGCCAGCGCGACGCGAACCGCTTGCGCAAACGACGACGCGACGAACACGAAACGAAGAGGAACCAAGACCATGGAATCCGTGCTAGCCGCAGTGAAGACCGGACCGAGCAAGATGGAATTGCGCGAGTTTCCGACGCCCGACATCCCCGACGATGGAGCCCTGCTCAAGATGGAGGTGGCCGGCATCTGCGGCACCGACGTCAAGATGTACAAGCAGGCGCTGACCAACGGCCCGGTGATCATGGGCCACGAGAACATCGGCATCATCGCAAAGGCGGGCGCCAAGTTCGTCGAGAGAAAAGGCCTGAAGGAAGGCGACCGCGTCTTCCTCGAGCATTACGTGTCGTGCGGCCAGTGCGAGTGGTGCCACCTCGGCCAGTATCGCCACTGCGAAGCGACCGACTGGCGCTCGAACCCGAACGGCATCCGCTACGGCTACACGAGCGCGAACAACCTGCCGCACCTCTGGGGCGGCTTCGCGCAGTACGTCTACCTGCCGTGGAATTCGGTGCTGCACAAGGTGCCCGACAACGTCAGTGCCGAGCTCGCCGGCATCGTCACGCCGATGGCCAACGGGATCGAGTGGGCGCTGTTCGATTCGAAGGTCGGCTACGCCTCGACCGTGCTGATCCAGGGGCCGGGCCAGCAAGGCCTGTCGCAGATCGTCGCCTGCAAGCAGGCGGGGGCCGACCTGATCATCGTCACCGGCACGACCAAGGTCGCCAAGCGCATGGAGCTGGCCAAGGTGCTCGGCGCCGACCACGTGATCGACGTGCAGAAGGAAGACCCGCTCGAGCGCATCCTGCAGGTCACCGGCGGCAAGGGCGTCGATGTTGCCCTCGACTGCACCGCCGGTGCCGGCACCTTCGCGGTGCTGCTCGGCGTCGAGGCGCTGAAGCGAAAGGGCGGCACCCTGCTGATCCAGGGCGAGATGACCGACTTTCCAAACTTTCCGATCGGCAAGGTCACCGTCAAGTACATCACCATCAAGAGCGCGCGCGGCCACAGCTACCAGGCCTGCGAGCTGGCGCTCCAGCAGCTCGCCTCGAAGCGCTTCCCGCTCGACCGCGTGACGACGCACACCTTCGGCCTCGCCGAGGCCGACTACGCGATCAAGTCGGTCGGCAACGAAGGCGCCAAGGACGTGATCCACGTCTCGCTGCTGCCCTGGACGTGATGGGCGAGGCGCGGCGATGAGAGACGACGGCAACTCTCAGGGCGTCCGTATTCCGGTGACGGTGCTGACCGGCTACCTCGGCGCCGGCAAGACGACGCTGCTCAACCGCATTCTCGGCGGCGACCACGGCCGGCGCTACGCCGTCGTCGTCAACGAGTTCGGCGAGATCGGCATCGATGGCGAGCTGATCGTCGGCGCCGAGGAAGAATTGTTCGAGATGAACAACGGCTGCGTCTGCTGCACCGTTCGCGGCGACCTGATCCGCACGCTGCACATGCTGCTGCGCCGCGCGGGAGGCGAGGTGCGCCGCTTCGATGCCATCATCGTCGAGACGACGGGGCTCGCCGACCCCGGGCCGGTGGCGCAGACCTTTTTCGTCGACCCCTTCTTGCGTGAGCGGACGGTGCTCGATTCGGTGACGACGGTGGTCGACGCGCTGCACATCGAAAGGCGCCTCGACGACAGCCGCGAGGCCGCCGAGCAGATCGCCTTCGCCGACCAGATCGTGCTCAACAAGACCGAGCTGCTCGACCCTGCAGCGCTCGACGCTGTCGAGGCGCGCATCGCCCGAATCAATCCCTTGGCGCCGATCCACCGCGCCCAGCGCGCGAACGTCGCCCTGGATCGCGTGCTCGATCGCGGTGGCTTCGATCTGGCGCGGATCACTCGGCTCGAGCCCGGTTTTCTGCACGCCGCGCACGGCGCCCGCGGACACGTCCACGACGAGGAATGTGCGCACGGGCATGACGACGCTGCAGCGTTGGCCGGCCACGGGGGAGGCAGGCACGACGCCGAACCCGACCACGCTCACGACGCCGCGATCACGAGCGTCGCGCTGACCTCCAACGTGCCGATGGATGCCGGCGCCGTCGGGCGCTGGCTTGAGGCCCTTGTCGCCGCCCAGGGCGCCGACATCCTGCGCGCCAAGGGCATCGTCGATGTCGCCGGCGAGCCTCGCCGGCTCGTGTTCCAGGCGGTTCACATGCTGCTCGAGGGCGACCTGCAGCGACCCTGGAAAAAGGGCGAATCGCGCTCGACCCGTCTTGTCTTCATCGGCCGCCACCTCGATCGGGCCGCGTTGCAAGCGGGGCTGGACGCCTGCGCGGCTCACCAGAGCCGCTCGCCGCGCGCGACCTTCGCCGCCATTTCCTCCTGAAAGGCGGGCGGTCCATAGCCGTAGCGCTCGCCGCCCTTCGCGTAGAAAAAGGGGATGCGATCGGCTTCGGCATGGGCGCGCATCCACGCCAGCGTGACCTCGTCAGGGTCGTTGCCGGCCGAGACCAGGATCAGCGCCGGTGCGCCACGCCAGCGCGTCGTGACGGCGACGACGCCGATCGCGTCCGGCCGGAACCCCTCGGGTAGGGTGCTGTCGGGGGCGAGCCAGGCGCAGACGAAGTTGCGGCACGGCGATTGCGGCCGCTCGGCGTAGATGCTGCAGGCACCCTCGATCCGAAAATGGCACGGCTGCCCTGGGTGCATGCGATGACCGCGAACCTCTCCTTCCAGCCAGCCGTCGCAGCAGCGCGTGCACGTGCCGCAAGCGCGGGCCGGCGCGGCCGGCATGATGGCCACCGCGCCGCAGCACAGCTTGTGTTTGCGGCCGCTGCCGCACGGGCAGGGGTCGTTGCGGCCGATCTGGGTCATGCCGCAAAGGGTAGCTCACACGGTCTGCGACGCGCCGGCTGCGGCGCCGATCCCGGTTGCCCTGGCAGGGCTCAACTCCGGGGTTTTCACTGGCCCTGCGGCTTGACAGCTCTTCGTCGACTCTCTATTCTTGTATCGCTATACGGACCAGTGTTCCGTATACAGGAACTGACGGATTGATGGAGGCAGCAGCAAACAGGGCGGGCCCGGCCGGCGCAGCGCTTCGCCTTTTCGGCGCCGCGCGGGCGCAACGTGCCGAGTTCAGCTGGAAGTGGCTGATCATCGGCGCCTGCGTCGCATTCACGGTGTACATCGCCGTGATCCCGCTCGGCTTTCTGCTCTGGCAGAGCTTCTTCACGCCACAGACCGCCACCAAGCCGGCGGTCTTCACTCTCGGCAACTACATCACCGCCTACTCGAACTCCGACACGGCGCGGCTGTTCTGGACCTCGCTCAAGTTCGCCACCGGCGTCTCGGTGTTCTCGTTCCTGCTCGGCACCTCGCTCGCCTGGATGAACGAGCGCACCAACACGCCGTTCAAGTCGCTGTTCTACGCGCTCTCGCTGATCCCGCTGGTGATCCCCGGCATCCTTTTCACCGTCGCCTGGATCCTGCTCGGCAGCCCGAAGATCGGCATCATCAACCTGACCCTGATGTACTGGTTCAGCCTGCAGGACCCGGTGTTCGACATCTACTCGATGTGGGGAATGATCTGGGTCGACGGTCTGCACTACTCGCCGATGGCGTTTCTGCTGATGACCGCGGCGTTTCGGGCGATGGACCCTTCGCTCGAGGAGTCGGCGACCATGTCGGGCGCCAACATGTTCCAGGTCCTCTGGCGCGTCACGCTGAAGCTCACCTGGCCGGCGATCTTCGCGACCCTGCTCATCCTGTTCGTGCGCGCGATCGAATCGTTCGAGGTGCCTGCCCTGCTCGGGCTGCCGGTCGGGATCCAGGTTTTCACGTCATCGATCTACCAAGCGGTGCACCGCTATCCGAGCCAGATCGGCCTGGCCTCGACCTACGCGATCACGCTGCTCTTGATCACGACAGTCGGCATCTACTTCATCTCCAAGCTGTCGTCGAGCGGATCGAAGTACTCCACCATGACAGGCAAGGGCTTTCGCCCGCGCCAGATCGACTTGGGGCGCTGGCGCTGGGTGGCGGCCGGCATCTTCTTCGTCTATTTCAGCCTGATCGTCGTCCTGCCGTTCGCGGTGCTGCTCTGGTCGTCCTTCCAGAAGTTCTATGCCGTGCCCTCGATGGAAGCGCTCAAGAACCTGACTCTCGACCCGTACCGCTTCGTGCTGTCGTATCCGAACCTGGGCCGCTCGGTCTGGAACAGCCTGCTGCTGTCGTTCGGCTCGGCGACGATCATCATGCTCATCACTTCGGTGATCTGCTGGATCGTCGTCAAGACCAAGCTGCCGGGCCGCTGGCTGCTCGACAACCTGGCCTCTCTGCCGATGGTCTTTCCCGGCCTGGTGCTCGGCCTGGCACTGATGGTCTTCTACCTCAACGTCGACATCGGTGTTTACGGGACGATCTGGATCCTCTTCATCGCCTACGTCACGCGCTTCATGCCGTACGGACTCCGCTTCAACACGACTTCGATGCTGCAGATCCACAAGGAGCTCGAGGAGTCGTCGGCGATGAGCGGGGCGTCGTGGGGAACGACGTTCCGGCGCATCATCCTGCCGCTGCTGAAGCCCGGGCTGGTCGCGGGCTGGATCTACATCATGATCGTCTCGATCCGGGAGCTGTCGAGCTCGATCCTGCTCTACAGCCCGGGCACCGAAGTCATCTCCATCGTCATCTGGGAGCTCTGGGAAAACGGCCAGTACGTGGAGCTTTCCGCCCTCGGCGTGCTCTTCATCCTCATGCTCTTCGTGCTGGTGATGATCGCCCAGGCCGTCGGCAAGAAGTTCGGCATCAAGGAGCACTGACCCCATGCGTCCCATCATGCAGGGGAACCGCCACCGTGCTTAAGATCGACTCGCTCTACACCGAATACACCAACGAGCTCGGCGAGGCGGTGAAGGCGGCGCAGGACGTCAACATCGACGTCCCCGAAGGCCACTTCTTCACGCTCCTCGGCCCGAGCGGCTGCGGCAAGACGACGACCCTGCGCTCCATCGCCGGTCTCGAGAGACCGCAATCCGGCGAGATCAGCGTCAGCGGCACCGTCGTCTACTCGGGCTCGCGCGGGATCTTCGTGCCGCCGAACCAGCGCGGCTTCGGCATGGTCTTCCAGTCTTACGCCATCTGGCCGCACATGGACGTCTTCGGCAACACCGCTTTTCCTCTGCAGGTCGGCAAGAAAAAGTATGGTCGCGCCGAGATCGACGCCAAGGTCATGAAGGTCCTTGCCGCAGTGCAGCTCGACCACCTGCGCGATCGCGAGGCGACCAAGCTGTCGGGCGGCCAGCAGCAGCGCCTGGCGCTGGCGCGAGCGCTGGTCATGGAGCCCAAGCTCCTCCTCCTCGACGAGCCGCTCTCGAACCTGGACGCCAAGCTGCGCGAGCTGATGCGCTTCGAGCTGAAGCGCCTTCAGCGCGAGCTGCGCATCACCACCGTCTACGTCACCCATGACCAGAGCGAGGCGCTGGCGCTCTCGCACCAGGTCGCGGTCATGAACCTCGGCCGGATCCAGCAGATCGGCTCGCCACGCGACATCTACGAGCGCCCGAAGAACCAGTTCGTCGCCGATTTCGTCGGCTCGACCAACTTCGTCGAAGGCACGGTGATCGCGAAGGAAGCCGAAGACGGCGTCTACACGATCGACACCGAGATCGGGCCGCTGCGCTCGGTCTCGGTGGAGACCGTCCACGCCGGCGACAAGGTCGTCCTTTCGATCCGGCCGGAGGATGTCGAGCTGTCGGAAGCGGAGCCGGCCGACGTTCGCGTCAACGCATGGCACGCGATGGTCGACCAGAAGGTCTTCCTCGGCGAGGCAATGGACTTTCAGGTCAAGGTCGGAACACGGACCTTGCTGTCGCGCACGCACCCTTCGGTGCGCACGCCGATCGGCCAGCGCGTCTGGGCGCGTATCGATCCGCACAAGAGCGTGGCGATGCCGGCGGTAGCCGAGCTGAAGACGGCCGCGTGACAAGCCGCAAAACAGAAACTGCGTTGATGTCGAAATCCGAAAGCTTCAAGCGCGTTGCCAAACCGGACGAGCTGCCTGCGGCCATCAAGCCGGCCGAACGCTGGGGCGCCGACGTGATCGTCGATCTGCTGCACCGCTACCAGCTGCCATACGCCGCTCTCAACCCGGGCGCGAGCTATCGCGGGCTGCACGACTCGATCGTCAACTACGGCGACGACACGCCGACGATGATGCTGTGCCAGCACGAGGAAACCGCGGTGCAAATCGCGCACGGCTACGGCAAGGCGAGCGGCAAGCCGATGGTCGCGATCCTGCACAACCTGGTCGGCCTGTTGCACGCCAACATGGCCGTGTACTACGCCTACATCGACCGCGCGCCGATCTTCATCATCGGCGCCACCGGGCCGATGGACGAGACCAAGCGGCGGCCCAAGATCGACTGGATCCACTCGGCGCAGTCGCAAGGCGCGGCCATCCGCGACTACACCAAGTGGGACTACCAGCCGACGACGATCGACGGTGTCCCCGAAGCGTTCGCGCGTGCCTACTCGGTGATGATGAGCGAGCCGCGCGGGCCGGTGTACATGTGCTACGACGCGTGGCTCCAGGAGCAAAAACTCGAGCACGACGTGGCGCTACCACCGCCGACGTTCCAGGCCGTGCCGGCACCGATCGGCGCCGATCCGGAGGCGCTCGAGCGCGCGGCACGAACGCTCGCCGCCGCTGAGCGCCCGGTGATCCTCGCCGAGTACGTCGGTCGCGACCCGGCCGGCTTCGAGGCGCTCGTCGCCTTGGCAGAAACCCTCGGCGCTCCGGTCTACGACCTGAACCTTCGTCTCAACTTTCCCGGCACGCACTCGCTCAACCTGAGCATGTCGAAGGACGTCTTCAAGGACGCCGACGTTGTCCTCTGCCTCGACGTGCGCGACTGGGAGCGGCCGACGACCACGCTCACGAGCACGACGCGCGAGATCGTGAGCCTGGTGCCGGCGGGCTGCCAGTGGATCGACATCGGCTTCGGCGATCTGAACCTCTCGGCCTGGGCGATGGACTACCAGCGGCTTCTCTATGCCGACCAGCGAATCGTCGCCGACACCACCGTCGCCATTCCGGCGCTGACGACGTTGCTTGCGCAGCATGGCGGCCGCGACGCCACCTTCGCCGTGCGTGCCGGCGACCGCGCGAAGGCGACGGGCCGCAAGCACGCCGCCTTGCGTTCGCGCTGGGCCGAGGAAGCGCTCAACGACCGTGACGCCAGCCCGATCACCCTGCCGCGGCTGGCGAGCGAGGTCTGGGCGCAGATCAAGAACGAGGACTGGGTGCTCACCGCCGGTACGCTCGAGGAGTGGACGCGCAAGCTCTGGGATTTCGATCGACCCTACCGTCACGCCGGCAGGTCGCTCGGCACGGCGACGCAGTTCGGCATCTCGCTCGGCGTCGCGCTCGCTCATCGCGGCCAGGGCCGGCTCGTCGTCGACATGCAGCCCGACGGCGACTTGATGTTCGACGCCGGCGCCCTCTGGGTGGCAGCCAAGCACAAGATTCCGATGCTCGTCGTCATGTACAACAACCGCGCCTATTTCAACGACTGGGAGCACCAGATCCGGATGGCCGAGCAGCGCGGTACACCGGTCGGTCGCGCTCACATCGGCATGGACCTCGACGACCCGGCGCCCGACTTCGCATCTCTCGCGCGCTCGATGGGTTGGTACGCGGAGGGGCCGATCGAGCAACCCGGCGAGATCGCAGCCGCTCTTGAACGTGCCATCGCCAAGGTGAAGGCGGGGCAGCCGGCGCTGCTCGACACTATCACCCAGAAGCGATGAGCCCCGCCACGTCCACCGTATCAGTCGGCGTCGTCGGTGCCGGTCGCATGGGAACGCCGATCATCGGCCACCTGGTCAGGAAAGGTTTCACGACCCGGGCCAGCGACGCCAATGCGTCGCGCGAGTGCGAGGTCACGACACGGGGTGCGCTCTGGGAGGTCGACAACGCGCTGCTGGCCGAAGCCAGCGACGTGATCCTGGTCTGTGTCGGTTTCGACGCGGAGGTGCGCGCGCTGCTGGCCGAAGGCGGTGCCCTGCGCCGAGCTCGGCCGGGCAGCATCATCGCCATCCTCAGCACGATTCGGCCCGAGACCGTGCAGGAGCTCAGCCGCACGACCCCGGGCCTGCACGTCGTCGACAGCACGGTCTGCCGCGGCGGCATCGCCGCTGACGAGGGCACGCTGCTGTCGTTCGTCGGCGGGCCGGCCGAGGTCGTCGAGCGGCTGACGCCGGTCCTCCGCGCGTATTCGGCAGACGTCGTCCACACCGGAGGCGTCGGCACGGCGCAGGTCGCCAAGGCGGCCAACAACCTGATCCTCTGGGCCTGCCTCGTTGCCAACCACGAAGCGCTTGCCCTGGCGCGCCACTACGACATGGACATCGACATCCTGCGCCGCGCGCTGATGATGAGCAGCGCCGAAAATCACGCCCTCGAGGTGTGGGGCAAGCAGACGATGGCCTGGGCCGACGACGACTTGGCCATCGTTCAGGAGATGGCCGCGCAGGCCGGCCTCGCCCTGCCGCAGGCCGGACTCAACCGCGAGATCTGTCGCGCCCTCAAACCCCATCGCTACAAGCTGGAGCACTATGGACGCTGAAGCCACCAAGCCAGACACCGTCTCTGCACCCGGGCAGACCGTGCCCAACGAGTCGCACTACCACTCCAAGAAGGACCGCGTCTTCGTGCGCGGCCTGCAGGGGCAGTACAGCCTGAAGGACGAGCTGGCGCGCCTGCGTGCCATGCCGCGCGTGCGAAAGGGCAGCGAGATCAAGTTCAATGACGGCCCGCAGGCGTTCAGCCGGCACTACGTCGAGCCGAAGGACGGCATCACGCAGACGTTTCACCTGCACATCGAGGAGTACGGCCCGGGCGGGCGCTCGCAGAAGCACGGCCACGTCAACGAGGCGGCGTTCTACATCCTCGACGGCGAGGGCTACGAGATCCACGACGGCGTGCGCTACGACTGGAAGGCGGGCGACATCGCGATCGTCCACAA
>JBDSLQ010000426.1:0-2684 GCA_039916285.1 Caldimonas sp. | reverse complement strand
GCTGCGTCGCGATGCCGATGTCTTTCACCATCAGCGCGAGCTTGAACGGATCGTCGAAGCTTCGGCTCAGGACGCGCTGGCGGATGTGGGTGCGCGAGATCCACGAGCCGCCGGTCGACTGGTCGAGGACGTCGACCATCGCCGCCGGATCGAGGCCGCAGCGCTTGCCGATCGCCAGGCCCTCGCTGACGGCGAGGAAGTTCAGCGCCGTCACCAGGTTGTTGAGGCATTTCATCGCGTGGCCGGCGCCGAGCGGACCGAGGTGGAAGATCGCCTTGCCCATGCGATCGAGCAAAGGCCGCACGCGCTCGATGTCGGCGCTCGCGCCGCCGCACATGAAGACGAGCTCGGCCGCCTTCGCGCCCCACTCCGCGCCCGAGACCGGCGCGTCGACCATGGCGATGCCGGCGCCGGCCAGCGTACGGCCGGTCGCCTCGGTGAGCCAAGGCTCGGACGACGACGTGTCGAGCAACAGCGTGCCAGGTCGCAGACCGCGCAGCAGACCGTCCTCGCCTTCGACGAGCGCCTGCACGACCGCGCCGTTCGGCACCATGGTGACGACGATGTCGCTGCGCGCCGCGAGCTCGGCAGGCGTTCGCGCGGCGTGCGCACCGGCGCCGAGCGTGGCGGCGAGATCGTCGGCCAGGCCCGGCGCGGCGTCGTACAGCGTCATCGCGTGGACGGCCGCGGCGAGATGCGAGGCCATCGGCCGGCCCATCACGCCGAGACCGACGAAACCGACCGACGGTAAGCGCGATGTCATGGCGTTCAGGGTTTTCACGAGGAAGCCGGCGGCGCCCGGCCGGCTGGCGCGATCGATGCAGGCAAACACTGCACGACCGACGTTCGGGGAACGATACACTTTTCGACGGCCTCGACCGGCCATCCCAGGAGACCCACACATGAAGGCCTTTCGCATCCTCGCTTCGATCGCCGCGGCATTCGCCGTCGTCGCCGCTGCGCCCGGCGCCTCGGCGCAGACCACGCTCACGATGTCGAGCTGGGTTCCGCCCACCCACTCGCTGACGCGCGACGTTCTCGCGGTGTGGGCGAAGCAGGTCGAGCAGGCGACCAGCGGCCGCGTCAAGTTCGAGATGCTGCCGAAGCATCCGTCCGCGCCGCAAGGCACCTTCGACGCGGTCCGCGACGGCCTGGTCGACGTTTCCTTCGTCACCGCGAGCTACACCCCGGCGCGCCACCCGCTGCCGCTGATGGCCGAGCTGCCCGGCGCCGGCGCCACCGCCGAGATCAACTCGGTCGCGTTCTCGCGCATCCACTGGAAGTATTTCCAGCCGGTCAACGAATACAAGGGCGTCAAGCTGCTCGGCGTGTTCACGCACGGCCCGGGGCAGATGTTCACGGTCAAGAAGCAGGTGAACTCCGTCGCCGATCTCGCGGGAATGAAGATCAGGAGCGGCGGCGGCATCTCCGAGGCGTCGGCCAAGGCGCTCGGCGCCTCGCCGCTCGTCAAGCCGGCGCCCGAGTCGTACGAGCTGCTGTCGTCCGGAGTCGCCGACGGCACCTTCTTCCCGAGCGAATCGGTCAAGTCGTTCAACCTCGACAAGGTCGTCAAGTACGCGACCTTCTTCCCCGGCGGCTTCTATTCCTCGTCGTTCGGCTTCTTCATGAACGAGGACAAGTGGAACAAGCTCTCGAAGCAGGACCAGGACGCGATCCTCTCGGTCTCGGGCGAGGCGATCGCCCGCCTCGCCGGCAAGTCGTGGGACGCCGCCGACAAGGGCGGCATCGACGCGATGAAGGCCGCCAACGTGACGATCGTCGAAGCCAGCCCGGCGTTCGTGGCCGACGTGCGCGCGCGCACCGCGCCGCTGGTGCAGGAGTGGATCAAGTCGGCCACTGCCAAGGGCGTCGACGGCGCCAAGGCCTGGGCCGAGTACCAGGACGAACTGAAGAAGGTGGCCTCCGGCAGGTGACGTGGCGAGCGCGATCCTGCGCGAGGCGGCACCGGCGCTGCGAAGCGATCCGCGTGCCGCGCTCACGCGCTGTGCCTGGATCCTCGCCGACGAAGGCCACGAGTCGGGCCTCGCCGGCCAGCTGACCGCGCGCGGGCCCGACGCGGGCACCTACTGGACTTTGCCGCTAGGCCTCGCCTTCGACGAGGCCGAGGACGCTTCGTGGCTGCTGATCGACGAGCGGATGACGGTGCTCGAAGGCGAGGGGTCGTACGGCATTCGCGAGCCGAACCCGGCCACGCGGTTTCATCTCTGGGTCTATCGCGCGCGCGCCGACGTCGCGGCGATCGTCCACACCCATCCGCCGGCGGCCTCGGTGCTCGTGGCGGCCGGGCAGCCGCTGGTCGTCGCCCACATGGACGCGACGCCGCTCTTCGACGACATGGCGTTCCTGCCCGACTGGCCGGGGCTGCCCACCGCCGACCGCGAGGGCGAGCTGATCGCCGGCGGCCTCGGCGCCAAGCACGCGATGCTGCTGGCCCACCACGGCTTGCTCGCCGCCGGTCGAACCGTC
This sequence comes from Caldimonas sp., assembly GCA_039916285.1. Lineage (GTDB taxonomy): Bacteria > Pseudomonadota > Gammaproteobacteria > Burkholderiales > Burkholderiaceae_C > Schlegelella_A. Next base: position 197 of record JBDSLQ010000426.1, on the reverse strand, counting down.
CAGGAGGCGGCTTTCCTCGCGGTCTTCATCGAGCGCATGGCGCGGCTGCAGGTCGATGCCGCGCCGCTCGGCGGCGTCAAACCGGTCGACGCGACCGAAGCGACGCGTGCGCGCGACTTCCTGCGCACCGACCGGATCATGAACGCGACCTTCGACGCCTGGTCGCGGCGCGCCGCCCGGCGCCGGGCGCGCTCTCT
>JBDSLQ010000425.1:0-6558 GCA_039916285.1 Caldimonas sp. | reverse complement strand
GCGTGAAGCGTGCCCGTGTCGCCTATTCGGGAGGGATTCACGAGGCGACCCCGGCCGGCGCCGCTTCGATCCGTCTCGCCGACGGCCGCGTCGTCGCCGAGAGCGACGTCGTCTGGCTGGCGCCGTTCGAGGTCGGCACCGTGATCGCGCTCGGCCTCAACTACGCCGATCACGCCAAGGAGTTGGCGTTCAAGTCGCAGAACGAGCCGCTCGTCTTCCTGAAGGGCCCCGGCACCGTGATCGGCCACCGCGGCGTTACGCGCCGTCCGGCCGATGCGACCTTCATGCACTACGAATGCGAGCTCGCGGTCGTGATCGGCAAGCCGGCGCGGCACGCCGCGCGCGCGCGGGCGATGGAGCACGTCGCCGGCTACACGATCGCCAACGACTATGCGATCCGCGACTACCTCGAGAACTGGTACCGGCCGAACCTGCGCGTCAAGAGCCGCGACGGCGCGACGGCGCTCGGCCCGTGGCTCGTCGACGCCGCCGACGTTGAGGCGCCGCCGCAGCTCGCGCTGCGCACGCGGGTCAACGGCCGGCAGACGCAGATCGGCAATACCCGCGACCTCGTCTTCGACATCCCGTTTCTGATCGAGTACCTGAGCGCGTTCATGACGCTCGCGCCCGGCGACGTGATCCTCACCGGCACGCCGGAGGGCGTCGTCGACGTCGGCGTCGGCGACGAGGTCGTATGCGAGATCGAAGGGCTCGGCAGGCTCGTCAACCGGATCGGCGGCGACGCCGAGTTCGGCCGCGCCGGCGCACCGAGGGAAGGGGCGGGAAGGGAATCCGCATGAAGGTCGAGCACCTGATCGACGGCCGGCAGGTCTCGAGCCGCAGCTACTTCGAGACCGTCGATCCAGCGACGCAGGAGGTGATCGCGGAAGTCGCGCGCGGCGGCGCCGCGGAGATCGACGCCGCGGTTGCCGCCGCGAAGAAGGCCTTCCCGGCATGGGCGGGCACCGCGCCGGCCGATCGTGCCCGCTTGATGCATCGCCTCGGCGATCTCATCGCCAGCCACGTGCCGGCGCTTGCCGACCTCGAGACGCGCGACACCGGGCAGGTGATCACGCAGACGAAGAAGCAGCTCGTGCCGCGCGCCGCCGACAACTTCCACTACTTCGCCGAGGTCTGCACGCGCGTCGACGGCCACACCTACCCGACTCCGACGCACCTCAACTACACACTCTTGCAGCCGGTCGGCGTGTGCGCGCTGATCTCGCCCTGGAATGTGCCGTTCATGACCGCGACCTGGAAGGTCGCGCCGTGCCTCGCCCTAGGCAACACCGCGGTGCTCAAGATGAGCGAGCTGTCGCCGCTCACCGCCGCTCGCCTCGGCGAGCTCGCGCTAGAGGCCGGCATTCCGGCCGGCGTGCTCAACGTCGTCCATGGCTACGGCGGCGAGGCGGGCGAAGCGCTGGTCGCGCACCGCGACGTGCGCGCGATCTCGTTCACCGGATCGACGCGCACCGGCAACCGCATCGTCCAGTCGGCGGGGCTCAAGAAGTTCTCGATGGAGCTCGGCGGCAAGAGCCCTTTCGTCGTCTTCGCCGACGCCGACTTCGAGCGAGCGCTGGATGCCGCCGTCTTCATGATCTTCTCCAACAACGGCGAGCGCTGCACCGCGGGCTCGCGCATCCTCGTCGAGCGGCCGGTCTATGCCGAGTTCGCGGCGCGCTTCGCCGAGCGCGCGCGCCGGCTCGCCGTCGGCGACCCCCGCGACGAGAAGACGATCGTCGGCCCGATGATCAGCCGCGGCCATCTCGAGAAGGTGCGCGGCTATATCGGCCTCGGCGGCGAGGAAGGCGCGACGCTTCTCTGCGGCGGCCTGGAGCCGCCCGAGCTGCCGGCGTCGCTGCGCGGCGGCAACTTCGTCCAGCCGACCGTGTTCGGCGACGTCGACAACCGCATGCGGATCGCGCAGGAAGAGATCTTCGGCCCGGTCGCGTGCCTGATTGCCTTCGACGGCGAGGCCGACGCGATCGCACAAGCCAACGACATCGCCTACGGTCTGTCGAGCTACGTCTGGACCAAGGACATCGGTCGCGCCCACCGCGTCGCCGCTGCGGTCGAGGCGGGGATGTGTTTCGTGAACAGCCAGAACGTCCGCGACCTGCGCCAGCCGTTCGGCGGCACCAAGGCGTCGGGCACCGGGCGCGAGGGCGGCAGCTGGAGCTTCGAGGTGTTCTGCGAGCCGAAGAACGTCTGCGTCTCGATCACCGACCACCATATTCCAAAATGGGGATCGACGTGAACGTCGCTCCCCATTGCAGAATCCGCACCGGATGGAGTCCCTCCCAACCCTCCCCGGGGGGAGGGCACAAGACGGGCGACGTCGATGAGTCTTTACGGGATGCAGAAGCTCTTGTTTCATCTGAACCGCGATCCGGCGGTGCAGAAGCGCTACCGCGAGGATCTGCCTGCGCTGCTCGACGACTACGAGCTCGGCCTTGAAGAACGCGGGGCCGTCCTCGCCGGCGACGTCGGCAAGCTGTACGTGCTCGGCGCGAACGGCCAGCTGCTGATGCACTTCGCCGCGCTGCTCGGCATGCCGTGGGCCGACTACATCGAGGCGATGCGCGACGGCGTGCGTCGATACGGCCCGGTGCGTGCGGGTCTCTACGCGATGACGATGTCGACGGACGACAAGGTCGCGGGAGTCTGAGATGCCAGCGACGCGTCGACAGGCGTTGTGTATCGGCGCAGCTTCGATGGCGAGCCCGCTGGCGGTGCTCGCGCAGCCGCGCAAGCTTCGCATCGGCTTTCTCGGCGGTATCTCGCCCGACACCAGTGCGCAGCGAACGGCACTCGATCCGTTTCGCAAAGCGCTGCGTGAGCTCGGCTACGTCGAAGGCCAGAACCTCGAGATCCATTTCCGCTGGGCCGAGGGTCAGCCCGAACGATTGCCTGGTCTTGCCGCGGAGCTGGTGCGCCTCGAGCCCGATGTCATCGTCACGATGGGGCCGGGTCCGGCTTTTGCGGCCAAGCGCGCGACAACGACCGTTCCGGTGGTGGCCGCGGTCGTCGACACGCCGGTCGAGAACGGCCTGGTGGCCGACTTCGTGCGGCCCGGCGGCAACGTGACCGGAATCAGCTCTCTCGGCGGCGAGGTCTTCGCCAAGCGGTTGCAACTCCTCAAGCAGCTCGTTCCCTCTATCCGTCGCGTCGCCGTGCTAATGAATCCCGCCACCATCGCGCGCGCACTCATCGACAGGGGAATGCGCGACGACGAGCGGCGGCTGGGCGTGCCGATACAGGTGTTCGAGGCACGCACTCCGGACCAGCTCGAGGCCGCCTTCGAAGCGATGAAGCGTGAGGGCTGCGACGGCGTTCTCGTCCTCGCAGACGCGACGTTCTGGGGGCATCGTGGGCGGCTGCACGAGTTGCTCGCAAAGCACCGATTGCCGGCTGTCATGGGGGGTCGCGACTGGGTGGAGGGCGGTGGCCTTGCCTCGTACCAGGTCGACTATCCGCCGATCTTCATTCGCGCCGCGGCGATGGCCGACGCCATCTTCAAGGGCGCGAAGCCGGCGGTCACCCCGTTCGAGCAAGCGACCAAGCTGGAGCTCGTCATCAATCTCAGGTCGGCGAAGGCGCTCGGCATCACGGTGCCAGGGTTCCTGCTCGTCGCCGCCGACCACGTCATCGAATGAGGTCGCAACCGCCGTCGCCATGAGCCTCGTCTTCGCCGCTGTGTGCAGTCACGGGCCGGGAATCACTGGCCGCGCCCACCTCGCCGATCCGGCGCAGAGGGACGCGCTGCACGTCGAGCTGCGTCGCCTCGGCGATTCGCTTCGTGAGGCGCGGCCCGATGCGCTGATCGTCATTGCCGCCGAGCACTTCGCGAACTTCTTCATGAACAACATGCCGGCGTTCGCGATCGGCATGGCCGACCACTACGAGGGGCCGATCGAAGACCCGGGCTGGCTCGGCATCGCCCGCACGCGTGTGCCCGGCAACGCCGATCTCTCGCGCCGGCTGATCGGGGAAGTGATGGACGACGTCGACGTCGCCTTCGCCGAGGAGTGGAAGTTCGATCACGGCATCATGGTTCCGCTGCACTTCCTGACACCGCGCTTCGACCTGCCCGTGATCCCCGCCAACATCAATTGCCAGGGTCCGCCGCTGACACCGCTGAAGCGCGCCTGGGCGTTCGGCGCGGCGCTGCGACGCGCCTGCGACGGAGCGCCCGAGCGCATCGCGCTCGTCGGCACGGGCGGCATTTCGCACTGGCCAGCGACGCCTGACTCGGGAAGGATCAACGAGGCGTGGGATCGCGACTTCCTCGACCGCTGGGCGCGCAACAACCGAGAAGCGCTGCTCGACTACACCGACGCGGCGACTTATCGCGACGCGGGCCAGGGCGGTTTCGAGATCCGCACCTTCATCGCCGTTGCCGCGGCGGCGCGGGGCAAGGGCGAGATCCGCCATTACGAGCCGATCCCGATCTTCTCGGTCGGCTGCACCGTCGCGACGATGGCGGTCGAATAGGAGACCGCACCATGCCGCACGTCGTCATCCAGTACACCACCAACATCGGTCGCGAGGCCGCCATCGGCACGCTTTGCAAGACCTTGGCCGAGATCGTCGTCGCCCAGCGCGACGGCGCCGGCGCGCGCGTCTTTCCGATCGGCGGCACGCGCGTGCTCGCCTACCCGACGCCGGACTTCGCGGTCGCCGACGGCGCTGCCGATCGCGCCTTCGTCTACCTGAACGTGCGCATCGCGCCCGGCCGCGAGCGCGCCCTCGTCGTCGCGACCGGAGAAGCGCTGATTGCCGCGGTGCGTGCACATTTCGCGGAGATCTTCGCCAGCCGGCCGGTCGGCATCACCTTGCAGATCGACGAAGGCGCGCCGGTGTTCGACGCCAAGCACAGCAACCTTCATCGCTTGTTCGAGGGTCGCTGAGCATGCTCGACGACGCGACCATCGCAGCTCTCGCCGCGGAGCTGCATGACGCGCAGACGCGCCGCGTGCAAGTGCGCCATTTCTCGCGGCGCCATCCCGGCATGACGATCGCCGATGGCTACGCGATCCAGCGCGCGTGGCTGAAGACGCGGCTCGCCGAAGGGCGCGTCGTCAAGGGCCGCAAGATCGGCTTGACATCGCGTGCCATGCAGCAGGCTTCGCAGATCGACGAGCCCGATTTCGCGCCGCTGCTCGACGACATGTTCTTCGCCGCAGGCGCGGCGATCCCGTTCGATCGCTTCATCGCGCCGCGCGTCGAGGTCGAGCTCGCTTTCATTCTTTCGCGGGACCTGCGCGGACCGGGGGTGACGCTCGCCGACGTCCTCGCGGCGACCGACCACGTGACGCCAGCGGTCGAGATCATCGATGCGCGCATCGAGCAGTTCGATCGCGACACCAATTCCCCGCGCAAGGTGTTCGACACGATCGCGGACTTCGCGGCCAATGCCGGCATCGTCATAGGCGGGCGGCCGGTGCGGCCCGGCGAGGTCGACCTGCGCTGGGTCGGCGCGATGCTCTACAAGAACGGCGTCCTCGAGGAGACCGGTCTCGCCGCGGGCGTGCTCGATCACCCAGGCAACGGCATCGTCTGGCTCGCCAACAAGATTGCCGCGTACGACGAGCACCTGAACGCCGGCGACGTCGTCCTCGGCGGTTCCTTCACGCGGCCGACCCCCGCTGCGCGCGGCGACGTCTTTCGCGTCGACTACGGCCCGTTGGGCGCGATCGACTTCAGCTTCGCCTGAAGCGCGCGCGGGTAACGTGATGTAGTTCGCACGTTCGTCAACGTCGAAAATCGCGGCTTGTTTGCACGCGAAAGAGGCGCACTCTTGAGCCCGTGTTTCATAGTGCGCTGCAAGTCCTTATTTTTGAACGCGTTTTGTGAAGGCTCGGCAGTCGATGAGGAGTCACAACTAAGTTGTTGATTCCATTGAATTTTGTTTTGCCTATGAATTGACCCTCCCAGGCCCTTGGGCTACAGTGGCGCGAAGTGCACTTTGGTGGGGTTTTGTGGCAAACGTTGTGTTTCAAGGCCCCGCGGCACTGACGCTGGACGGCAAGGGCCGGATCGCGATGCCGGCCCGCCATCGCGAGCTGCTCGCCGCGATGGGCGTCCACCAGCTCACCGTCACCAAGCATCCCGAAGGGTCGCTGCTCATCTTTCCGCGACCGGCGTGGGAGCAATTTCGCGACCGCGTCGCCTCGTTGCCGATGGACTCGAGCGGCTGGAAACGTGTCTTCCTCGGCAACGCCATGGACGTCGACATCGACGCGTCGTCGCGCGTCCTCATCGCCCCCGAGCTGCGCGCTGCCTCCGGGCTGGTGCGCGACGTGATGCTGATCGGCATGGGCAGCCACTTCGAGCTCTGGGACGCACAGCGCCACGCCGCCCACGAGGCCGAGGTGATGCAGTCGCCGATGCCGGACTCGCTCAAGAGCTTCAGCTTCTGACCGCGGTCTTGCAGCACCTGAGCGTTCTCCTGCCCGAGGCGGTCGATGCCCTCGTCACCGACGCGGACGGCCTCTATGTCGACGGCACGTTCGGCCGCGGCGGCCACGCCCGCGCCATCCTCGAGCGGCTGTCGCC
>JBDSLQ010000424.1:0-4176 GCA_039916285.1 Caldimonas sp. | reverse complement strand
GAGCTGCGGCCGTCGCGGCTGATCGAGATCGTCGCGCGCTGGCTCGCCGACCGCTTCCCGCAGCTCGACCGGCGCCACCTGGTGCGCGACTTCACCGTCCCCCAGCTTCTCTCCAATGCGGGCGACGCGGTCAAGCGCGTGCCCTACTTCTGCGCCGGCTGCCCGCACAACACATCGACGAAGGTGCCCGAGGGATCGCGCGCGCAGGCCGGCATTGGCTGCCACTTCATGGCGTCGTGGATGGACCGCGACACCGAAGGGCTGATCCAGATGGGCGGCGAAGGCGTCGACTGGGTCTCGCACGCGATGTTCACCAAGGTGCCGCACGTCTTCCAGAACCTCGGCGACGGCACCTACTACCACTCGGGCTACCTCGCGATCCGCCAGGCGATCGCGGCCAGTACCAACGTCACCTACAAGATCCTCTTCAACGACGCCGTGGCGATGACCGGCGGCCAGCCGGTCGACGGCATCATCTCCGTCGACGGGGTCGCGCGCCAGGTCGAGGCCGAAGGCGCGACCAAGGTAGTCGTCCTCTCCGACGACATCGCCAAGTACGACGCCGTTCACGCGAAGTTTCCCGCCGGCACCGAGTTCCACGACCGTGCCGAGCTCGACGCGGTGCAGCGGCGCCTGCGCGAGATGCCCGGCGTCACGATCCTGATCTACGAGCAGACCTGCGCCGCCGAAAAGCGCCGGCGTCGCAAGAAGGGCGAGCTGGTCGATCCGGCACGGCGCCTCTACATCAACGACCGCGTTTGCGAAGGCTGCGGCGACTGCTCGGTGCAATCGAACTGCGTCGCCGTCGTTCCGCTCGAAACCGAGCTGGGCAGGAAGCGCGCGATCGACCAGTCGACCTGCAACAAGGACTATTCGTGCGCCAAGGGCTTCTGCCCGAGCTTCGTCGGCATCGTCGGCGGGCGGCTGAAGAAGCGTCCGGGGGCACTGGCGGGGCCGGCCGCGACGCGCTTCGCCGCCGTCGTCGACAAGCTGCCCTTGCCCGCTCCGCATGCGTGGACGGGCCCGTACGACCTGCTCGTCACCGGCGTCGGCGGCACCGGCGTCGTCACCGTCGGCGCGCTGATCGCGATGGCGGCGCACCTCGAAGGCCATTCGGCGAGCGTGCTCGACTTCATGGGCTTCGCGCAGAAGGGCGGCTCGGTGCTCTCGTTCGTGCGGCTCGCGCGCGACAAGGCGGCGCTCAACCAGGTGCGGATCGATGCCCAGCAGGCCGACGCGGTGCTCGCCTGCGACGTCGTCGTCGCCGCCTCCGCCGATGCACTGCTGACGGTGCGCCACGGCCGCACGCGCGTGCTCGCGAACCGGCACGAGATTCCGGTCGCCGAGTCGCTCTCGAACCCGGACGCCGAGCTTCGCGTCGAGGCGCTGCTCGAGAAGATCGAGTTCGCCGCCGGTGCCGACCGGGTCGAGACGATGGACGCGCAGCGCCTGGCGCAGGAATTCGTCGGCGACACCATCGTCGCCAACATCGTCGCCATGGGCTACGCCTGGCAGCGCGGCCTGGTGCCGGTCGGCCTGGCGGCGATGGCGCGCGCGATCGAGCTGAACGGCGTCGCGATCGACGCCAACAAGGCGGCGTTCTCGCTCGGCCGGCTCGCCGCCGCCGACCCCGCCGCCGCGAGTGGGCTGTCGCACGAGCCCGCGGCAGCGAGCGGAGACTGCGAGTCGCTCGATGCACTGATCGAGCGCTCGGCCCGTTTCCTCATCGCCTATCAGAACGGCGCCTATGCCGACCGCTACCGCCGCACCGTCGCGGCGGTGCGCTCGCACGAGCAGGCCGCCGCCGGCGCCGATGCGGGCCTGCCGCTGACGCGCGCCGTCGCCGAGCAGCTGAGGAAGCTGATGGCCTACAAGGACGAGTACGAGGTCGGCCGCCTCTACACCGACGGCGAGTTCGAGAAGGCGATCGCCGATCGCTTCGAGGGCGACGACCTGCGCCTCGAGTTCTACATGGCACCGCCGGTGCTGGTGAAGACGAAGGCCGGCGCCGCGAAGGCGCCGAAGAAGGTGCGCTTCGGGCCGTGGCTCCTGCCGTTCCTGAAGCTCCTCGCGAGGGCCAGGGCTCTGCGCGGCACGGCGTTCGATCCGTTCGGCCGCAGCGAGGAACGCCGCCTCGAACGGCGCCTGATCCTGGACTACGAAGTGCGCGTCACCGAGCTCGCGCAGGGGCTGTCGGTGGACAACCTCGCGGTCGCGGTGGCGATCGCCAACGTGCCGGCGCAGATCCGCGGCTACGGTCACGTCAAGCTGGCGAGCCTGGCGATCGCGCGGGCGCGCGAAAGCGAGCTGCTCAACCGCTTCGATCCCGAGCGCTATCCGCGGCCGACCGGTCCGGCGGTGGCGGGGCAGTTCCGCGGCATCCCGGTCACGTCCGCCTGAGGCCGACCGGCGCGGGCGCGCGGCGCTGGCGTCAAGCCGGCGCCGGCAGGTACTTGGTCAGCTCGGCGAGCAGCGACTCGCGCGTGAATGGCGCGACGATGAAGTCGGCGGCACCCGCCTGCATGCTGCGCACCAGCGTCTCGAGGCGCGCCTCGCCGCTCAGCACGACGACCGGACTCGCCGCCAGGTCGGGCATCGACTTATCTGCTCGTGAAGACGACGCCGTCGCCGCCCGGCAGCATGCCGGTGGCATTCTGTTCGCTGCGGGCATCGCCGCGGGCGGGGCGGGGCAGCGAACGTAAGCAACGCACGGCGCACGGCCGGCCGGCGCGCGCGAACTGGCCGCGCGACCCGCTGCTACACTTTTGCGATGGTCACGCCTTCTCCTTTCGCCGCCAGGTCGCACGACCGGGGAGCCTGGCCCTGGCGTCGCTGCCCGACGTTCGCGCGACGCTGATCGCCCTCGCGGCGCCTGAGCATCGCGCGCCCCGGGTCTTCGTGCGGCGATGCCGGCCGAGGCCGCCTTCCGGACCCGATCTGCGCCGCCTCGGCGGCGCCTGAAGACGTGGAGACCTCGCCTGCCGGCGAGGCATGCGATGACCGAACTCGAGTTCAAGAGCCTCGCGCAGCAAGGCTTCAACCGCATCCCGCTGATCGCCGAGGCCTTCGCCGACCTCGAGACGCCGCTCTCGCTTTATCTCAAGCTGGCGGGGGGCGAGGCCGGCGACACGAGCGGCAGCCGCTTCAGCTTCTTGCTCGAGTCGGTGGTCGGCGGCGAGCGCTTCGGCCGCTACTCCTTCATCGGCCTGCCGGCGCGCACGCTGTTGCGCTCGACCGGTTTTCGAACCGAGGTCGTGACCGACGGCCGCGTTGTCGAGACCGACGACGGCAACCCGCTCGACTTCATCGCCGCGTACCAGCTGCGTTTCCGCGTCGCCCTGCGGCCCGGGATGCCGCGCTTTTGCGGTGGGCTGGCCGGCTACTTCGGCTACGACGCCGTGCGCTACATCGAGCCCCGCCTTGCCGCATCGGCAAAGGCGAAACCGCTGCCCGACCCGATCGGCACGCCCGACGTGCTCCTCGTCCAGTGCGAGGAGGTCGCGGTCATCGACAACCTCTCGGGGCGGCTCTATCTGATCGTCTACGCCGACCCCGGCGTGGCCGAAGCATTCGCGACCGCGCGCCGGCGCCTGCTCGAGCTGACCGATCGCCTGCGCGCGAGCGTAAGGGCGCCGCCCGTCGAGAGGGGCCCGGCACAGGAGGTGCGGCGCGATTTCGCCAAGGCCGATTTCGTCGCCGCCGTCGCGCGCGCCAAAGAGTACATCGCCGCCGGCGACCTGATGCAGGTCCAGGTCGGCCAGCGGATCAGCAAGCGCTACGCCGGCTCGCCGCTGAGCCTCTACCGGGCGGTGCGCTCGCTGAATCCTTCGCCGTACATGTACTTCTACGACATGGGCGATTTCCAGATCGTCGGCGCGTCGCCCGAGATCCTGGTCCGGCGCGAGGCGGCGGCGGAGGGTGACAAGGTGACGATCCGCCCGCTCGCCGGCACGCGCCCGCGCGGGTCGACGCCCGACCTCGACGCCGCCCTCGAGGCCGAGCTGCGCGCCGATCCGAAGGAGCGCGCCGAGCACCTGATGCTGATCGACCTGGCGCGCAACGACATCGGGCGGATCGCGAAGATCGGCAGCGTGAAGGTGACCGAGGCGTTCGCGATCGAGCGCTACTCGCACGTCATGCACCTCGTCAGCAACGTCGAAGGTGTGCTGAAGAACG
>JBDSLQ010000423.1:0-2677 GCA_039916285.1 Caldimonas sp. | reverse complement strand
TGTCGCCGATCTCGTCGAGGAAGAGCGTGCCGCCGTCGGCCTGCTCGAAGCGGCCGCGCCGCGTCGTCTGCGCGCCGGTGAAGGCGCCGCGCTCGTGGCCGAACAGCTCCGACTCGAGCAGGTCCTTGGGGATCGCCGCCGTGTTGATGGCGACGAACGGGCCGCTCGCGCGCGGGCTGTGCTTGTGCAGCGCGTTGGCGACGAGCTCCTTGCCGGAACCCGACTCGCCGGTGATGAGGACGGTGACGATGCTCTGGCTGAGCCGGCCGATGGCGCGAAAGACGTCCTGCATCGCCGGCGCCTGGCCGAGCATCTCGGGCACCTGTGCCGCCGGCGACTCGTTCGTCGATTCCTGCAGGCTCTCCTCGACGGCGCGGCGTATCAGGTCGACAGCCTTCGGCACGTCGAAAGGCTTGGGCAGGTAGTCGAAGGCGCCGCCCTGAAAGGCGCTGACGGCGCTGTCCAGGTCGGAGTACGCCGTCATGATGATGACCGGCAGCTCGCGGTGCTTGGCCTTGATCTTGTTGAGCAGATCGATGCCCGACCCGCCCGCCATGCGGATGTCGGAAACGAGAACCTGCGGCACGTCGTCCTCGAGAGCGGCGAGGACGTCGCGAGAGTTCGTGAAGCTGCGCACCGCGAACTCCTCGCGCGTCAAGGCCTTCTCGAGCACGAAGCGTATCGATTGATCGTCGTCGACGATCCAGATCGGTTTCATGGGCTCAGGGGGATGACGATCTTGAAGATCGTTCGCCCCGGCTCGCTTTCGAACTCGACGGTGCCATGGTGCTGCTGGATGAATGTTCTTGCGAGCGTGAGACCGAGACCGGATCCGCCCTCGCGGCCCGACACGAGCGGAAAAAAGATTTTCTCGCGCAGCGTGTCCGGGACGCCCGGCCCGTTGTCCTCGATATGCAATTCCAGTGCCAGACGATAGCGCTGCTTGCCCAGGGTCACCTGGCGCACGACGCGCGTCCTCAAGGTGATTCGCGCGGTGCCGGCCTCGATCTGCTCGGTGAGCGACTCGGCGGCGTTGCGGGTGATGTTGAGGACCGTCTGGATGAGCTGTTCGCGGTCGCCGCTGAGCTCGGGGATCGAGATGTCGTAGTCGCGGACCGTGGACAGGCCATGCGGGAACTCGGCCAGGATCAGCGCCCGCACCCGCTCGCACACCTCGTGGATGTTGACGTTGCCGACGACATGGGGCTTTCGATGCGGCGCCAGCAGGCGATCGACGAGGAGCTGCAGCCGGTCGGCCTCCTTGATGATGACCTGGGTGTATTCGGTCAGCGAGCGCGACTCGATCTCCATCTCGAGCAGCTGCGCCGCGCCCCGGATCCCGCCGAGCGGGTTCTTGATCTCGTGGGCGAGGTTCCTGATCAGCTCCTTGGTCGCCTCCGCCTGCTCGAGGGCCCGCTCCTCGCGTTCCTGCCGGTTCTGCTGCTCGATCTCGACGATCTCGAAAACGACGTTGCGCGAGCCGTCGATCTGGTTGACGGTCACGTGCACCGGCAGCGACTCGCCCGAGGGGCGCTTCAGAAAGGTCTCGAGGCGGCTCGTCGAAAAGGCGTTGTTGCTGACTGCTGCGACGGTCTCGCGCAGTGTGTTCGGATCGGCGAACCAGTCATAGACGACACCACGCGTCATGCTGCGCCGCGACAGGCCGAGGACGGACTCGAACGACGAGTTGACGAGCTCGCACTCGCCTTCGGGCGTGACCACCGCGACCATCGTCGCCAGCAGGTCGAGGGCGGCCTGCGCGGCCGCCTGTCCGTTCGGCGCCGGCGGCGACGCAGGAGCGATCACCGGGGCGGCAGCGATGCGGGAGTGGTCACTGCGGCAGGGGCGGCGGCAACTTCCTGATCTCGCGCTGGAGCGCCGCGATGTCAGTCTGCTTGCGCCCGATCGCTGCGCGCATGTCGTTGACGCGATCGAGGTACTTCTGGAAGTTCTTCTCGTCGCCCTGTCGCTCGGGCTGACCGCTGTTGAACTCCTTCTGCATCGCGGCGAGCTTCTCTTCCTCGGCTTTCAGCTCGCCTTCGAGAATGCGCCGGGCGTCGCTGTCGCGTGCCCGCTGCGCCACGGGGTCGACGCGGACAGCGCCGCCGCCGCCGCCGCTCGCCGCCGGTCCCGGGCTGGCGGCGCGCGGCTTGGTCATCTGGATGATCGTGACCGGCGCGCCCTCGATCCGCTTGCAGCCGAGCTTGTCCGCCTCCTTGGCCGTGATCGTGTTCTTGTAGTCGTTGCCCGGACAGCGGTACATGATGCTCGAATCGGCCGTCTGCGCGTTCCCCGCCGGCACCGCGCTGCAAGCCAGCAGCAGCGCCGCGCAGCGAGAAAATCGTTGGGGCAGGATCATGTCGTCTCCAGGCCGTAAAACGCCCGGCAACGCCGCCGCGCCGACAGGCGGAGCCTACAACGAGTAATACATATCGAACTCGACCGGGTGCGTCGTCATCCTGAAGCGCGTGACTTCCTGCATCTTCAGCTCGATGTAGGCGTCGATGTAGCTGTCGGTGAAGACGCCCCCCTTGGTCAGGAACGCGCGCCCCTTGTCGAGATACTCGAGCGCCTGCTCGAGGCTCGAACAGACGGTCGGGATCTTCGCGTCCTCTTCAGGCGGCAGGTGGTAGAGGTCCTTGGTCGCGGCCTCGCCGGGATGGATCTTGTTCTCGAC
>JBDSLQ010000422.1:0-3060 GCA_039916285.1 Caldimonas sp. | reverse complement strand
CATCTTGGCAGTCGCCGCCTCAGCCCATTCCTTCGGCGCCATCGGAAAACCCAGCCGCTGGCGACTTAGCAGATAACTCTGCGCCACACTGCGTGCCAAGTTCCGAATACGCCCGATGTACGCGGCGCGCTCGGTGACGCTGATCGCGCCGCGCGCGTCGAGCAGGTTGAAGCTGTGCGCTGCCTTCAGCACCTGCTCGTACGCCGGCAGCGCCAGCGAATCGGCCATCAGCGCCGTCGCCTGGCGCTCGTGGGCGGCGAACGCCGAGAGCAGGAACTCGACGTCGCTCTTGTCGAAGTTGTACGTGCTCTGCTCGACCTCGTTCTGGTGGTAGACGTCGCCATAGAGGAGCGGGCCCCCGGGGCCGGCGCGCTGCTCCGGTCCGCCCGCCGACGGGGAGGCGTCGGCTCGGGAGCGGCCCGGCGCCGACGGGTCGTCCGTCCACTGCAGCTTGTAGACGTTGTCGACGCCCTGCAGGTACATCGCCAGGCGCTCGAGGCCGTAGGTGATCTCGCCGGTGATCGGCTTGCAGTCGATGCCGCCGACCTGCTGGAAGTAGGTGAACTGCGTCACCTCCATGCCGTTCAGCCAGACCTCCCAGCCGAGGCCCCAGGCGCCGAGCGTCGGATTCTCCCAGTCGTCCTCGACGAAGCGCACGTCGTTGGTCGTCAGATCGAAGCCGAGCGCCGTGAGCGAGCCAAGGTAGAGGTCGAGGATGTCGGCCGGCGCCGGCTTGAGCACGACCTGGTACTGGTAGTAGTGCTGCAGCCGGTTCGGGTTCTCGCCGTAGCGGCCGTCCTTCGGCCGCCGGCTCGGCTGCACGTACGCCGCCTTCCACGGCTCGGGGCCGAGCGCGCGCAGGAAAGTCGCGGTGTGGCTGGTGCCGGCGCCGACCTCCATGTCGTATGGCTGCAGCAGCGCGCAGCCGCGCTCGGCCCAGTACGATTGCAGGCGCAGGATGATTTGCTGGAACGAGAGCATCGCGCCCGGGTCCTCTTCGGTCGAAGGCGGGGGCTGCGGATGCAGCGCCGATGAGCCGATTTTAGGCGCCGGCCCGCGGCCTTGCGGCAAGCAGCAGCGCTGCGCCGACCGCCCACAGCGGCCACAGGCCGAACCGCCCGGCCCACGAAGCGAACGGCGTCAGCCCCTGGCGCCCCTCGACCGCGCCCTCGAGGATGCCGACCGTGAACGGCGCCAGCGCGTGGGTGACGGCGCCGCGATGGTCGATTACCGCGGTCGCGCCAGTGTTGGTGGCGCGGATCATCGGCCGCTGCAGCTCGAGCGAGCGCATGCGCGAGATGCGCAGGTGCTGCTCGATCGCGATCGTCCTGCCGAACCAGCCGATGTTGCTCAGGTTGGCGAGAATCGTCGGCGCCCCTGCCTCGGGCAGGAAGCGCGCCGCGAGCTCCTCGCCGAACAGGTCTTCGTAGCAGATGTTGGGCGCGACGCGCTCGCCGTCGACGTCGAACGAGGGCGCGGTCAGCGGCCCGCGGTTGAAGTCGCCGAGCGGGATGTTCATCATCTGCGTGAACCAGCGAAAGCCGAGCGGAACGAACTCGCCGAACGGCACCAGATGGTGCTTGTCGTAGCGGTAGTAGCCGCCCGGCATCGGCGTCGTCCGTGCCGAGAGGCCGAGCGCGGAGTTGGTGTAGCCGTGCTGCGGGTCGCCCATCGGGATGCCGAGCAGCGCGGCCCGCCCGGGAACGCGAAACCGCGCCACCAGCGCGGTCCAGTAGCGGTCGTCGAGATCGCCGAGCAGCATCGGAATGACGGTTTCCGGGCCGACGACGAGCTCGCCGCGCGCCGCGGCGATCTGCGCTGCCGTCGCGGCGAGTCCGCCCGCGCGGTACTGCGCCGCGAACTTTTCCTGCTGCGGCACATTGCCCTGGAGCAGAGAGATCGTGAGCGCGCGCGTCGGCGCCGTGTAGTCGAACCGGCCCAGGACCCCGCCGGCGACGAGGGCGACGACCAGGGCGATGCCCGGCGCGAGCCAGGCGCGTCCGCGGCGCAGAGGCGAGAAGCCGAACCCGGCAGACAGGCCGGCGGCGACCGCGCCGACGCCGTACACGCCGAGCGACGACGCCAGCCCGGCGAGCGGCGAATCGATCTGGGCATAGCCGCTCGCGACCCACGGGAAGCCGGTCAGGAGATGGCCGCGGGCGAGCTCGGCGAGCAGCCACGCGGCGGCGAAGAGCAACGCCGCCTTGCCGCGCGACCGCGACCGCCCCTTCGCGACGATCGCCATTGCCGCCGCCAGGTAGAGCGACAGGAACGCGGCGAGCGCGAGCACGGCCAGCGCCGCGAGCCACGCCGGCAGGCCGCCGTAGCGGTGCATGCTGATGTAGAGCCACCAGGTCCCGGCACAGAGCCAGCCGATGCCGAAGACGAAGCCGAGCCCGGCGGCGCGCCGCGGCGACGAAGAGCCGACGCGCCAGGCGAGCAGCGCGATCGCGATCATCTGCAGCGGCCAGAGGTCGCCGTCGACGAAGGCCATCGTCTGCAGGGCGCCGAGCGCGGCGAAGAGGCCGAGCTCGACCTCGGGACGGCGCAGCACACGCAATGCGACGACGCCGCTTGCCGCGGCGCCGTTGTCGTCGCTCAAGCGCCGTCGGACCCGAGCGCTTCTTCGGCGGCGCGGGTCACCTTGAACCAGCGCACGGCGCCGCCCCGCGCCAGCATCACCGAAAAGACGAGGCCGCCGACGCTGACCGATTCGCCGCGTCGCGGCACCCGGCCGAGCTCGTGCGCGACCAGGCCGCCGATGGTCTCGAACTCGTCGGTCGGCAGGACCACGTCGAACGATTCGTTCACCGCTGCCAGGGTGGCGTCGCCGGCGACCCGCTGGCTGCCGTCGGCGAGCGTGTAGATGCTCGACTCGGCGTCGCTCTCGTCGAACTCGTCCTCGATCTCGCCGACGATCTCCTCGAGCACGTCTTCCAGGGTGAGCAGGCCGGCGGTGTGGCCGAACTCGTCGATGACGATGGCGATGTGGTTGCGATTGGTGCGGAAGTCGCGCAGCAGCTCGTTGAGCGCCTTCGACTCCGGCACGAAGAAGGCCGG
>JBDSLQ010000421.1:0-4048 GCA_039916285.1 Caldimonas sp. | reverse complement strand
CTCGCTTGCGGCGCCGGCCGCATTCCGCGCGGCGCCGCGCTCGGCCTGATGGCCGACGCTGAAGCGGCGCGCGCCGCCCACCAGGCCGGCCCGGGCGCAAGCATCCGGATCGCGCTCGGCGGCAAGTCGCGAATTCGCGGCGATTCGCCCCTGCTCGGCACGTTCAAGGTCGAGACGCTCGCCGACGGCAAGGTGACCTGCCACGGCCCGTTCGCGCGCGGCGCCCGGATGGACCTCGGGCCGAGCGCGTGCCTCTCGATCGACGGCGTCCGCATCGTCGTCACCAGCAGGAAGACCCAGCTTGCCGACCAGGCGCTCTACCGCTTCGTCGGCATCGATCCGCTCGCCACCGCGATCCTGGTCAACAAGAGCTCGGTGCATTTCCGCGCCGACTTCACGACGATCGCGGCGGCGATCCTGGTCGCCAAGGCTCCCGGGCCGATGGCCGCCGACCCCAGCGATCTGCCGTGGAAGCGGCTGGCCCCGGGTCTGCGCCTGAAACCGAACGGCCCTGCGTTCGCCGGCTGACTGCGGCCGCGGCCGTCGTCGGGCGTGGAGAGGCGCGGCGCGGCCGCAGCTACATCGCGTCGAGCGGATAGATCGGCCGGCGCACCTTGCGCAGGCCGAGCTTGGCGTAGTCCGAGGTGCAGACTCCGGTGCCATCGCATTCGACGACCGCGTGCGCCAGCGAGCCCAATCCGGCGCGCCAGTGGATGCGGCTTTTCAGCATGACGTAGCGCTTCCTCGTCGGGTCGATGCCGACGGCGGTGAAGGCGGCCAGGTCGTGCGGCTCGACGTGGTTGGAGAGGACGACGATCTCGATGCCGCCGACCTCGAGCACCGCGGTCGGGCCCATGTGGTTCGTCTCGCCGGTGGCCATCGGCCCGACGTTGCGATAGATACCGTCGACGAGGCGGCGGACGCGCCCGGTGACGCTGCGCGGCACGCCCGCGAGATCGATGGCCGGCATGTCGAGCTTGCCGCCGAGGGAGAGCGTCACCGTCGCGCCGACGCCCGCGGCCGCCATCTGCTGGACGGCCGCCGGATCGAAGATCGCGAACGCGGCGGCATCGTCGAGGCCGGCGTCGAGCATCGCGCCGAGCACGGTCATGGTGTCCATCGTTCCGCCGGAAGCGCAGTTGTCGCTGTGATCGAGGAGGACGACCGGGCCGCTGCCCGCCGGCTTGGTGGCGCCGATCGCCTTCGCCCGCGCGATCGAGCCGGCGAGCGCCTCCGGGCGGTAGACGAAGGCCTCGCGCGCTTGCCATGCCGAATCGAGCAGCTCGTCGCACCAGCGCCGCGCGAGAGCAGCGTCGCCATCGGTCACGACGACGGCCGAGAGCCCCGCCTGGGCGATGTCGGCGTTCGGAAAGCCGACGAACACGCTTGCGCACAAGGCACCCTCGGCCTCCATCTCCCGGCAGCGCGCCTGCAGCTCCCGGTTCGGCGAATCGTCGCTGCCCTGGCGCATGACGTGCGGCAGCATCGGCCGCTGGCCCCAGGCCTGCACCGGCCGCCGCCGGCCGGCGAGGAGGGCGAGGACTGCGCGCCCGGCGCGCAGGCCGGTCTCGTGCATGTCGACGTGCGGGTAGGTCTGATAGCCGGCGATCACGGTCGCGGCGTCGGCCATCGCCGGGTAGAGGTTGGTGTGCATGTCGAGGGCGGCGCCGATCGGCACTCGCGCATCGACGGCGCGCAGCCGGCGCAGCAGCTCGCCTTCGCCGTCTTCGTGGCTCTCGGTGACCATCGCGCCGTGCAGGTCGAGCAGGACCGCGTCGCAGCCCTTCGCGACCGCGGCACAGATGCGCTCGGCGATGTGCTCGAAGGCGACGTCCTCGACCGGGCCGCTCGGCCAGGCGCTGGCTGCGACGGGGATGACGATCTCGGCGCCGGCAACCTCGGCCAGGGCGATGAACGCGGCGATCGCCGAACCCGTGTTGCGATATGCGGCCAAGGCGGCGTCGCCCTCGAGCGGTAAAGCGCCGCCGCCGGCGAAACGCGCCAGCGGCGTCGGCACCGGCGAGAAGGTGTTCGTCTCGTGCTTCATCTGGGCGATGACCAGCTTCATGCGGTGCTCCCGGCGGCCGGAAGGCCGCGATACGACGACGTCGAAGCGGGTGTCAGACCAGCTCGGCGTTGATCGCGGCGAGAGCCGTCGCGCCCGGGCACAGCTCGCGCTCGCCGAGCTGGTTGAGCGGCACGGCCACGGTGTTGAGATGCCCGTGCAGATCCTCGGCGCCGGCACGCACGTAGAGCAGGCCGGTCAGGATCTCGCCGCGCGCCTCGTGGCTGGCGATGTGGCCCATCGCCGCCAGCCGGTCGCCAGGGTCATAGCCCTCGGCGAGCTTTCTCAGGCGCAGGACGCTGCCGTCGTGCTGCGTGACCTCGATGATCTCGCCCGGCGCGTACATCGCCACGATCGCATCCCGGTGCGGCATGAAGTCGAGCCGGTTCACCGCCTCGTTGTGGGCGCGGACGTAGTCATAGCTCTTCGTGCTGCCCGGGTGATTGTTGAACGCCACACACGGGCTGATGATGTCGATCAGCGCCGCGCCGCGGTGGCTGATCGCACCCTTGATCAGCGGCACGAGCTGCTCCTTGTCGCCGGAGAAGCTGCGCGCGACGTAGCTCGCGCCGAGCTGCAGCGCCATGGCGACGAGGTCGATCGCGGTGTCGCTGTTGATCGCGCCTTTCTTGCTCTTGCTGCCCTGGTCGGCGGTCGCCGAGAACTGGCCCTTGGTCAGGCCGTAGACGCCGTTGTTCTCGACGATGTAGGTCATGTTGACGCCGCGCCGCATGGCGTGCGCGAACTGGCCGAGGCCGATCGACGCCGAGTCGCCGTCGCCGCTGACGCCGAGGTAGAGCAGGTCGCGGTTGGCGAGGTTCGCGCCGGTCAGCACGGAAGGCATGCGGCCATGCACTGTGTTGAAGCCGTGCGACGCGCCCAGGAAATAGTCTGGCGTCTTCGAGGAGCAACCGATCCCCGACAGCTTGGCGACGCGATGCGGCTCGATGTCGAGCTCCCAACAGGCCTGGACGAGCGCGGCCGAGATCGAATCGTGGCCGCAGCCGGCGCAGAGCGTCGAGATCTTGCCTTCGTAGTCGCGGCGGGTGAAGCCGAGCTTGTTGCGCGGCAGGGTCGGGTGGTGCAGCTTCGGCTTTGCGAGGTAGGTCATGCGGCGAGACCCTTCTTGGCGATCGGCTCGACGTTGTCGGCGCGCACGCGCGCGGCGATTGCCGCGATGATGAAGCGGGCCGTGATCGGCGTGCCGTCGTAGTGGAGGATAGGCTCCAGCTTGGCTGGATCGACCTCCTGCTCGTTGACCAGCATCATGCGCAGCTGCGCATCGCGGTTCTGCTCGACGACGAACACCGTCTCGTGCTCGGCGATGAAGCGATCGACGGCGGCGCTGAACGGGAAGGCGCGCACGCGCAGCGCGTCGACATGGACGCCCTCGGCCTGCAGCGTGTCGAACGCCTCCGCCATCGCCGGGCTGGTTGAGCCGAAGTGGATGACGCCGAAGCGCGTGTCGCGGGCCGCCTTGCGCAGGATCGGTTGAGGAACCAGGTCTTTGGCGGTCTCGAACTTCTCGAGCAGGCGGGTGACGTTGTAAAGGTAATCCGGCCCCGCCTCCGAGTAGCGCGCATATGCGTCGCGCGTCGTGCCGCGCGTGAAGTAGGCGCCGCGGCTCGCGTGCGTGCCGGGGAGGGTGCGGTACGGGATGCCGTCGCCGTCGACGTCGAGGTAGCGGCCGAAATCCTTGCCCGCTTCCAGCTCGGCTTCGGTCATCACCTTGCCGCGGTCGTAGCGGCGCGAGTCGTCCCAGGCGAGCGGCTCGCACAGGCGATGGTTCATGCCGATGTCGAGGTCGGTCATGACGAAGACCGGGGTCTGCAGCCGGTCGGCAAGGTCGAGCGCCGCCGCGCCGAAGTCGAAGCACTCGCGCGGGTCCTCGGGAAAGAGCAGCACGTGCTTGGTGTCGCCGTGCGAGGCGTAGGCGCAGCTCAGCAGGTCGGCCTGCTGGGTGCGAGTCGGCATGCCGGTCGA
>JBDSLQ010000420.1:0-5113 GCA_039916285.1 Caldimonas sp. | reverse complement strand
CGCCGACCTCGGCCGTGCCGTCGCCGACGCGCTCTCTTCGGCGAGCGCTGCATCGCGTTAGGCGCGCTGTCAAGCAGCGATTGCATGAGCGGCGGCGGAATTTGCGCGTCGGCGCGCAAATTCACTCCCGAACCCTGCTTGACACTGCAGATTCGCGACGCTGTAATGGTTTCGCCCCGACGAGCAGCTGCTGCCGCCGCGCGACGCACCACCGAATTTTGCCGAGTCAGATTCCTGAGGGGGACATTTTTGTGAACAAATCCGAATTGATCGAGCACATCGCCAGGCAAGCGGACATCTCCAAGGCGGCGGCGTCGCGCGCCCTCGAGGCCATGATTGGCGGCGTCAAGACCAGCCTGAAGAAGAACAACTCGGTGTCGCTCGTCGGCTTCGGTACCTTCACCGTCGGCAAGCGTGCCGCGCGCAGCGGCCGCAACCCGCGCACCGGCGCGGCGATCAAGATCAAGGCGGCCAAGGTGCCGAAGTTCCGCGCCGGCAAGGCCCTGAAGGACGCGCTCAACTGAACCGCGCCCCGGCGCGGCGCGGGTGCTTAGCTCAGCTGGTAGAGCGGCGCCCTTACAAGGCGTAGGTCGGGGGTTCGAGCCCCTCAGCACCCACCATCCCGTGCTCGCGCCGCGCGGCCTTGCGCCCCCGCTCGGCTAGAATTCCGGCCTCTTCGACGAAAGGCGAACCGCGGTTCGCCTTTTTGCCATCTGCGCACTCCGATGTTCGAATTTTTCCGTCGCCATACGCGTGCCCTGCAGTTTCTGCTCGTGGTGCTCATCTTCCCCTCGTTCGTCTTTTTCGGCATCCAGGGCTACAGCCGCTTCTCCGGCGGTGACCTGCAGACCGTCGCCCGCGTCGCCGGCCAGTCGGTGACGCAAGGCGAGCTCGATGCCGCGCTGCGCGAGCGCGTCGAGCGGGCGCGGCGCCAGATGCCGAGCCTCGATGCCAAGCTGTTCGAGACGCCGGAGATGAGGAGCCTGGCGCTCGACGGCGTGATCCGCGATCGCCTCACCCTTGCGGCCTCCGACAAGCTGCACCTCGGCGTGAGCGACGAGCGGCTGGATCGCGCCTTCAAGAACGACCCCGAGTACGCACCGCTGCGCAATCCCGACGGCAGCATCAACCGCGACACGCTCACCGCGCTGGGCATGTCGTCGGAGGCCTTCGCCGAGCGTCTGCGCCAGGATCTGGCGCGGCGTCAGGTGATGCAGCCGCTCGGCAACTCGGCCATCGCTCCCGCGGCGGCGGCGTCGGCGGCGCTCGAGGCGATGTACCAGCAGCGTGAGGTGCAGGTCGAGCGCTTCGATGCCAAGGACCAGCTCGCCAAAGCCAGGCCGAGCGATGCCGAGGTCGAGGCGTACTACAAGGACCCGGCGCACGGCGCAGAATTTCAAGCACCCGAGCAGGCCTCGGTCGAGTACCTGACGCTCGACCTCGAGACCGTGAAGAAAACCATTGCCGTTTCTGAAGAGGACTTGCGCAAGTACTACGCCGAGAACGAGAAGCGCTATACCTCCGCCGAGGAGCGCCGTGCCAGCCACATCCTCGTCAAGGCCGACAAGGACGCGGCCAAGGCGGAGCGCGACAAGGCGCGCGCCAAGGCGGAGGGTCTGCTCGCCGAGGTACGAAAGAACCCGCAGGCGTTCGCCGAGATCGCGCGCAAGAACTCCGACGACGAAGGTTCGGCGGCCAATGGCGGCGACCTGGATTTCTTCGGTCGCGGTGCGATGGTCAAGCCATTCGAGGACGCCGCATTCGGTCTCAAGCCGGGTGAAACGAGCGGCGTCGTCGAGAGCGACTTCGGCTTTCACATCATCCACGTCACCGGCGCTCGTGGCGGTGAGAAGAAGAGCTTCGAGGCCGTGCGCGTGACGATCGAGAGCGAGGTCAGGAACCAGCTCGTGCAGAAGAAGTTCGCCGACGCCGCGGTCGAGTTCGGCGACACCGTCTACGAGCAACCCGACAGCCTCAAGCCTGCCGCCGACAAGTGGAAGCTCGAGATCAAGACGGCGCAGCGGGTTGCGCGAGCGCCGTTGCCCGGCGCGAGCGGGGCGCTCGCGAACCCGCGCTTCCTCGAGGCCCTGTTCAGCAGCGAGACGACGCGCGACAAGCGCAACACCAAGGCGATCGACGTCGGCTCGAACCAGCTCGCCGCCGGCCGCATCGTCCAGTACGCACCCGCGCACCAGCTGGCCTTCGCCGAAGTGAAGGAGAGGGTGCGGCAACAACTCGCCGCCCGGCAGGCCGGCGCGTTCGCGACTAGGCTCGGCGAGGAGCGCCTCGTGAAGGCGCGTGCGACGCCGGCCGAATCGTTTGCCGGCGAGGCCGTCGTCGTGTCGCGCGCGCAGCCGCGCGACCTGCCCCGACCGGTGCTCGACGCCGCCCTGAAGGCGCCGGTAGCGACGCTGCCGGCCTTCGTCGGCGTGCCGCTCGGCGACCAGGGCTATGCCGTCGTCAAGATCATCAGGACCGCCGGCCGCGACCCGGTGGTCGCCGATCCCACCAAGGCGATGGCGCAGTACGCGCAGGTCTGGGCCGAGGCCGAGGCACAGGCCTACTACGCCGCGTTGAAAGCGCGCTTCAAGGTGAGCGTGAGCCCTGGCGCGACCGCGCCGCGGGACGCCGCCAGCGAGCCGAGATAACGCGCCCGCTCGCTATAATTCGCGCTCCGGCGGTGGCTGTAGCTCAGTTGGTAGAGTCCAGGATTGTGATTCCTGTTGTCGTGGGTTCGAGCCCCATCAGCCACCCCACCTCTACGCCCGGTAAGTCGCTCATCGGATAGGCCTTCAGGGAGAACTTGGGGAGATCTCGACTTGGGCCCCAGACTCGCCTCGAGCTTGGCCATCTCGGCGGCGTCGGCGGCACCGGGAATCCACTTCGCGTACGTCCGCAGGAATATGTCCACGGAGTGACCCAACTGTCCGGCGCAGAATGCCGGCGTCATCCCGGCCATCAGCATCATCGTGGCGTAGGTGTGGCGCATGTTGTACGGGCGCCGGTAGCGGATGCCCAGCCGCTTCAGTGTCGGTGTCCAGAAACTGCGCCGAAACGCCCGCTCCTCGCTCCAGGGCGTCCCGTATCGCGGGTCCAGCCACACGTGCTCGCCAGCGGCTTCGGTGTCCTCGCGCTGCCTTTGCAGGGCGACCAGGGCGCGGCTGTTGAGGATGACCTGGCGCACGACGCCGGTTTTCGTACTGCTCTTGGCGACTCCCCTGACCAGGGCCTCGCTGATCTGCATGCGCTTGGACACCAGGTCCACTTGGGCCCAGCGCAGGCCGGCCATCTCGCTGGTCCGGACACCGCTGAAGAACCACCATTCGACCAGATTCGCGATCGGTCCCGCCGGGAGGGCGGCAATGATTCGGAACGCCTCGTCGGCAGTGAACGGGTCGACTGGCGGCTTTTGATGCTTTGCGCGCGGGACGCTGGCTGCCGCGTTGTCGGGCACCATCCGGTCGAGCACGGCGAGTTGTAACGCCTCGCGCAACACCGACACGTAGTTGTTGACCGTCTTGCCGCTCAGGTGAGCGCGCCCGGCCAAGGCTGCCAGCAGATCGCTGGTCTTCAGCCCGCGCAGCGGCTTGTCAGCCAGCGTGGCCTTCCAGAACCGCACTGCCGACGCGTAGCCGCCCCGAGTGCTGTGGGCGATGCGTTGCCCCGCCAGCCAGGCATCTAGCTGCGCGCCGACCGTGAGCGGAGCCCCGGATCCCTCCGACGAGAAGTATTCGGCAATGCTGAAGGTGCCATGCCTGATCCGGTCCCGGATCTCGCTGGCAAGTCGGTGGGCGTATTTGACGTTGGCGGGCGTCGGCTCCAACGGCTGGGCGCCCAGCATCAGAGTGCGACGCTGTGGCCGCCCCTCGAAAGTAAAGGCCAGCCGGATGCTCCGCTCGCGAACTTCGACCCCCTTGGCCATGCCTAAACTCCTCAACGTCCTCTCGACACGCGGATGCTTCTGCCGTCTTCTCCTGGCGGCTTCCCGGCACCGGCAGCCCACTCACGAATCGCTAGGCGCGGCCACGTTCGACCCACTGCCGATAAGCCTTCACGTTCACGAGGATACGGCCGTCCGGCGCACGCCGAATCTCTCGTCCCTCGATCCATACGCCTGCTTCGATCTTGCGGCGAATCGCCTTGGCTGTGTAGCCGGTCAGGGCGGCTGCTAGCGGGATAGTGACGTACTGGGTGTTGTCGATTTGGAGAGGTGCAGGTGTTGCCGCGCGGGATGCCAAGGTTCCGCTCGGTCGCGGGTTCGACCTCGGTGAAGGGTTGCCCGTACTAGCCGAACTACTTGGGGTGGTTCCGCCCAGCGAGAGCTGCGTCGATGTCATCGGCGGCGCAGCCGTTGGTGACATCCCGACGCGATCCGCCCGCCCTTCGTTCGGGCTTCCCGGCCATTGTCTTGGACGCCCTGCGAAGTCCGTCGCCACAGACCCTGGAGCAGTTGACACGCGGTCTTGCGGCAAACCGCTCACGATCGAACCCTCGAGTTGGGCCTGTTTGTGCGGAGGTCCGTCGACATCGCCAGATGGTTTCGGCGGCGACAGTGGCTCGGCTTGGTGGAGGACGGGGTTGTAGCTCGCTGTACCGGTCATGACATCCTCGCTTATACGGACTGGCTTCACGCCCGACGCGCGTGCACGCCCAACGCGAAAACTGAACGTACTCCGGTCAGGTGGTCAAGTTGCCGACCATATTTGTCGAAAATTAAGCGCGCATGAAAGTGTGGGTTCGACTTCAGGCGTCGGGGACCTTGTGCCCTGGTCTTCCCGCAATTCTTGAAGCGGCCCTCCCGTGCCCGCGGCTCGCGTCCCTGTTTCCTTCACGCCTCGCGTGAACGGGGACGCTTGACGAACTGACCGGCTCTGCGGTCGCGGCGCTGCGCTTCGCTCGCTTCGGCCGGCCAGATCGTCACCCCGGGCACCCGCCACGCCCGCAGCCGGGCCGCTTCCTCGAAGTGCTCGCACCGGCTCGACCGGTGCGCCAGCCGCTGCGCTTGGTGTCACGCCGGTCGCGGGGACGCCGGTGCTCGAGGAGCTGGCGGTCTCTTCGCTGCAGCCGCTGCGCCAGGGGACCTGTCACATCGGCTGCGCCGCTACGAGCCCTG
>JBDSLQ010000419.1:0-10864 GCA_039916285.1 Caldimonas sp. | reverse complement strand
AGCGACCTCGCTACAGTCGGGAGGTTCACGACTACCCGGAACGCCATCATGTCCGCGATCGCCGGTGTGCTCGAGCAGCGGCTCGGCGCTCTGAGTCTTCCCCTGGCCGTCGTACTCCCCGGGGGGCGCCGGATCGGCCGCAAGGACGCCGCCGTGACGCTGCGCCTGAACGACCTGTCGCCGCTCGCCCACCTGGTCACGGGCGAGCTCGGCAAGGTCGGCCAGGACTTCGTCGAAGGCAAGGTCGACCTCGACGGCGGCATGCGCGAGCTGATGGCGGCGGCCGCGCAGCTGATGCCTGGCGATCCGACCCTGCCGGCCGGGGCGGCGCCGGCCCCGCTGGCGTGGGTGCGTCAAACCGCGCTGATGGCGCGTTCGCGCCTGCGCCACCAGCCGCAGAGCGATGCCGAGCAGGTCCAGTTCCACTACGACGTCTCGGACAATTTCTACGCCCTCTGGCTCGACCCGCGCCGGGTCTACTCGTGCGCCTACTTCCGCGACGCGGGGATGTCGATCGCCGAGGCGCAGACGGCCAAGCTCGAGCACATCTGCGCCAAGCTGATGCTGAAGCCGGGCGACCGCTTCCTCGACGTCGGCGCCGGCTGGGGCGGCCTGCTCCTGTTCGCCGCCGAGCACTACGGCGTTCATGCCCAGGGCATCACGCTGAGCAGGAACCAGCACGCCCACGTCAACAAGATGATCGCCGAGCGCGGACTCGCGGGCCGGGTGCGCATGGACCTGATCGACTACCGCCACCTCGACGAAGCCGGGCCCTTCGACAAGATCGCCTCGGTGGGGATGTTCGAGCACGTCGGCCGGGCCCGCCTGCCGGAATACTTCGCCAAGCTACATCGCCTCCTGAAGCCCGGCGGGCTGCTCCTCAACCACGGCATCACCGCCGGCGGCACGCGCAACCACCAGCTCGGCTCCGGGCTCGGCGACTTCATCGAGCGCTACATCTTCCCGGGCGGCGAGCTGGAGCACGTCTCGCACGTGCTGGAGCAGACCGCCGACGCCGGGCTCGAGCCGGTCGACGTCGAGAGCCTGCGCCCGCACTACGCGAAGACGCTCTGGGCCTGGAGCGACGCCCTCGAGGCGCAGCTCGGCACGGCGCGCACGCTGACCACCGACACCGTCCTGCGCGCTTACCGGCTCTATCTCGCCGGCAGCGCGATGTGCTTCGAGCGCGCCTGGCTCTCGCTCTACCAGATGCTCTGCGCGCGCCGCACCGGCGAGGTCGAGTCGGGGCCGATGCGCGGCGCACAATCGGCGTTCCCCTTCAACCGCGGGTACATGTACCCGGAACGCTGACGATGTATCGATTCAAGTCGAAGGCCGACGGCGATCTCCTCATGATGGCGCCGGTTGGCGAACAGCTCCTGCGCATCATCGGCCGCGAGCCGGCGGCCAAGGGAATCATCGAGGCGGCGGCGCTGCCGCAGGCGATCGCTGCGCTCGAGCAGGCGATCGCCGCCGCCGAGCGTTCGCGCGCGGATGCGCGCAAGTCCGACGACGAGGACGACGGCGCCGGCGCCCCCGCCATCGGCCTGCAGCAGCGCGCCTGGCCGCTGCTCGAAATGATGCGGCGCTCGCTCGCGGAGCGCGCCGACATCGTCTGGGGCGTCTGACCGCGCGGGCGCTCCCCGAACACCAAAGCAGCGAGGACCCATGAAACTCTGGAGCGACAGCTGGCCGAACGGCGAGCGCATCCCGGCCCGCTACGCATGCGGCCGGCCCGACGCCGCCGCCGGCACCGCGTTTTCCGACAACCTCAACCCGCACCTGGCCTGGAGCGACCTGCCGGCGGGGACGAAGTCGCTGGTTCTGATCTGCCACGACTTCGACGTGCCGAGCCGCGGCGACGACGTCAACCAGGCCGGCCGCGAGATCCCTGCCGACCTGCCGCGCGTCGACTTCTTCCATTGGCTGCTCGCCGATGTGCCGGCGAGCACGAGCGCGATCGCCGAGGGTGCGTTCAGCCGCGGCTTCACGCCGCGCGGCAAGCCCGGCCCTTCGGTCGCGGCGGCGGGATTCGAGCCCGCGCGCCAGGGCATCAACGATTTCACCGGCTGGTTCGCCGGCAACGCGGCGCTGGCCGGCGACTACTTCGGCTACGACGGCCCCTATCCGCCGTGGAACGATTCGCTCGTCCATCACTACGTGTTCACGCTCTACGCGCTCGCGCTGGCGCGCGCGCCGGTGGAAGGACGTTTCGGCGGCGCCGAGCTGCGTAATGCGATCGACGGACATGTCCTCGCCGAGGCGATGCACTCCGGAACGTACACGCTCAACGCCCGGCTCGGATGAAGCAGGTGACGCGGATCGTCGCCGTGCGCCACGGCGAGACCGAGTGGAATGCCCAGATGCGCATGCAGGGCCAGCTCGACACCGCGCTCAGCGAGCGCGGCCGCTGGCAGGCCATTCGCGCCGCGGAGGCGCTTGCCGGCGAAGGCATCGAGGCGATCTTCGCGAGCGACCTGGCGCGCGCCTTCGACACCGCCAAGGCGATCGCCCAGGTGATCGGGCTTCCGATCGCGACCGACACCGGCTTGCGCGAGCGCAGCTTCGGCATGTTTCAGGGCCACACCTACGCCGAGATCGATGCGCGCTGGCCCGCCGACGCGGCGCGCTGGCGGCGCCACGATCCGGCGTTTGCGCCCGAAGGCGGCGAGAGCCTGGTCGAATTCAACACCCGCGCCGTCGCCGCCGTGACGCGGATCGCCGAGCGCTCGCCCGGCCGGACGATCCTCATCGTCAGCCACGGCGGCGTGCTGGACTGCCTGTACCGCGCCGCCTCGGGCCTCGACCTCGCCGCACCGCGTTCGTGGGAGCTCGGCAACGCCGCCGTCAATCGCCTCCTGTACACGGGCGAGCGATTCACGCTGGTCGGCTGGAGCGACACCGCGCATCTCGACCGCGACCCGCTCGACGACGGCAGCGAAGGCGACTGCCCGACCGTGCCGCGGCTGACGGCATGACGAGCACGGCGCCGCCGCCCTGTGCCGGCGATCCGGTCGAGTCGATCGACACGCCGGCGCTCGTCGTCGACCTCGACGCGATGGAGCGCAACCTGGAGGCGATGGCGGCGTTCGCGCGCAGCCGCGGCGTTCGCCTGCGGCCGCACGCGAAGATGCACAAGAGCGCAACCATCGCGCGGCTGCAGATGGCGGCCGGCGCCGTCGGCGTGTGCGTGCAGAAGACGAGCGAAGCCGAGGCGCTGGCGGCGGCCGGCATCGCCGACATCTACATCTCGAACGAGGTGATCGATGTTGCCAAGCTGGCACGCGTCGCCGCCCTCGCCACCAAGATTCGCCTGGCGATCGCGGTCGATTCGGCCGAGGGCGTCGAGCGGCTCGCCGCCGCCGTGGCGAAGGCCGGCAGCACGATCGACGTCTTCGTCGAGGTTGACGTCGGCCACGGACGCTGCGGCGCACCCGCCGCCGCCGCCGGCCAATTGGCGCAGCGCGTCGTCTCGCACGCGCCGCCGGAGGGCGGCCTGCGCTTCGCCGGCGTGCAGGCCTACCACGGCGCGGCGCAGCACCTGCGCGGCGGCGAGGAGCGCGACGCCGCCTCGCAGCACGCGGCGGCGCAGGCGCGCGCCGCGCAGGCGAGCATCGGCGCCGCCGGCATCGCTTGCCCGCTCGTCACCGGCGCCGGCACCGGCACTTTCGCCTTCGACGTCGCCAGCGGAGTCTTGGGCGAGCTGCAGGCGGGCAGCTACCTGTTCATGGACCGCGACTACGCCGACAACGCCGTCGCCACCGGCGCGCCTGCGTTCGAGCACGCGCTCTTCGTCAAGAGCCGGGTGATGAGCCGCGGCGCCGCGCACGCCGTCGTCGACGCCGGCCACAAGTCGCATGCGCTCGACTCGGGCCTGCCGCGTGTCTGGCAGCGCGAGCTCGCCTACGCCAACGGCGGTGACGAGCACGGCATCCTGCGCCCGCACGCCGACGCATCGCGTGCCAGCCTGCCGGCGCTCGGCGAAACGGTGTGGCTCGTTCCCGGTCACTGCGATCCGACCGTCAACCTTCACGACCGCTACGTCGTCGTTCGTGGCGGCCTGGCCGGTGGCACCGTCGCCGCTGTCTGGCCGATCGAGGCGCGCGGCTGCATCAGCTGACGGCGATGGAGTCGCGCTCGTGACCGGACCGCAGATCATCGTCCTGGCGACGCCGGTCTTCTTCGCGCTGATCGGCGTCGAGCTGGCGATCGGCCGCGCCCGGGGCCGCGCCAGCTATCGCCTGAACGACGCGCTGTCGAGCATCGGCCTCGGCGTCATGAGCCAGATCGCGGGTGTCTTCACGGCAGTGCTCACGCTCGGCATCTACGTCGCCGTCCATGACCGGTTCGCGATCTGGCAGCTCTCGCCGGCGTCGCCGTGGACGTGGGCGATCGGCCTCGTCGCCTACGACTTCCTCTACTACTGGCATCACCGCGCCGGCCACCGCGTCGCGCTGTTCTGGGCCGCCCACGTCGTCCACCACCAGAGCGAGGACTACAACCTGTCGACGGCGCTCAGGCAGACGTCGAGCGGCTGGCTCGCCGGCTGGATCTTCTACCTGCCGATGGCGATCGCCGGCTTTCCGCCTCTCGTCTTCGCCGTCGTCGCGCTGATCGACCTGCTCTATCAGTTCTGGGTCCACACCGAGCAGGTCGGGCGCCTCGGTGCCTTCGACCGCTGGTTCTGCGCGCCGAGCAATCACCGCGTCCATCACGCCGTCAACGATGTCTACCTCGACCGCAACTACGGCGGCGTGTTCCTGGTCTGGGATCGCCTGTTCGGCACCCATGTCGAGGAGGACCGTGCCGTGCCTTGCGTCTACGGCACGCGCGCGCCGCTGCAGAGCTGGAACCCGATCCGCGCCAACCTGCAGGTGTACGCCGATCTCGCGCGCGACTCGTGGCGCGCGACGAACGTGCTCGACAAGCTGCGCGTCTGGCTGAAGCCGCCCGGCTGGCGTCCGGCCGACGTCGCAGCGCGCTGGCCGAAGGCGCCGTTCTCGGTCGACTCGTTCGAGCGCTGGGACCCGCCTGCGTCGGCGCGCCGGCAGGTGCTCGCGCTGTTCCTGTTCGGCGCCCTGCTGGCGGCGACGACGCTGTTCCTCTGGCACGCGCAGTTTCTCGGCTGGCCCGAGCGAGCGGCGTGCGCGCTCGCCATCGGCGTCGGCCTCTGGGGCGTCGGCCGATTGAGCGAAGGCGCGGCGGCCTCGTTGCCGGCTGGCGCCGATCACGCACGGTCGGCACCGCCGCACGCGACGCCATGATCGACGACCGCCTGCCGCCGGCGTTGCTCGCGGCGCTCGCCGCGCACGGCAACAGCCGCGCGTTCCGCGCCCAGACCATCCTCCTCAACGAAGGCGATTCCGGCGGCTCGCTCTACATCGTCATCGAAGGGCGCCTCCGCGCTTACGCCAGCTCGCCCGAAGGCCGCGACGTCGTCCTCTCCGAGCATGGCCCGGGCGAATACGTCGGCGAGCTGTCGCTCGACGGCACGGCTCGTTCGGCGTCGGTGAAGACGCTCGAAGCGACGACCTGCTGCGTCGTCCAGGCGGCGCAACTGCCTGCTTTCCTGGCCCAGCAGCCCGAGTTCGCGCTGCACCTGACGCAGAAGCTGACCCGGATGGTGCGCCGCCTGACGGAGCAGGTGAAGAGCCTCGCCCTGCAGGACGTCTATGGGCGCATGGTCCGCCTGCTGATGGAGCACTCCGATCCGGTCGGCGAGGAGCGCGTCGTGCGCGAGAAGCTGACCCAGCAGGACATCGCCGACCGCGTCGGCTCGTCGCGCGAGATGGTCAACCGGGTGATGAAGGATCTGACGACGGGCAGCTATGTCGCGGTGCGCGAAGGCCGCCACGTCATCCTGAAGAAGCTGCCGGCGGCGCGGTAGAGGCAGCCGCGGCGGGCTCAGAGCATCTCTTCGGAAACGAAGAACGACGCGAGGCGCGACTTGATCCCGCGGCCGCCGGCCCGGCGCGGCTCGGCGCGCAAGACGTCCTCGCCCTCGCGGCCCACCCATTCGACCTTGTTGCCGCTGCCGCCCAGCCGGAGCGCATAGCTGCCGCTGGCGCGGCTGCGCTCGAGGAACGCGGCGACCTCGCCGGCAAGCACCGGGTCGTCGATCAGGATCGCCGACTCGGTGTTGCTGCGCGCCGAGCGGCGGTCCATGTTCATCGAGCCGATCGACACCCAGCGGTCGTCGACGACGACCAGCTTGGCGTGCAATCGGCCCAGCGAGGCGCCGTGGCGCTCGTCTGGGGCGTCGCCGGCCGTCGACTCGAGCACCGGCATGAGCTCGTGCAGCTCGACGCCGAGCTCGAGCAGTCCCCGGCGGTAGCGCGCGTAGCCGAAGTGGACGAGCGGCTCGTCGGTCGTGGCCAGGGAATTGGTCAGCACGCTGTAGCGGATGCCGTTGGCGCGGCCGTCACGCATCGTTGCGAAGCCGTCGCGACCGGGAACGAGATACGGCGTCGCCACGCTGACGCTTGCTCGCGCCGACGCGAACAGATCGAGGTGGGCGCGCATCACCGGGCCGTCCGGACGGGCCCGGTCGTCGTCGGCGATCCGGCTCGGCCGGTCGGCGACGACGCGTGCGGCGGCGAAGCGCAGGGCGACGCGGCCGGCGGCCAGCTCGCCGGCGAGCGAGCCCGGCTCGAAAGGCGCTGCGTCGTCGCTCCCGCCAGGCCCGGCCGGCGCGGGCGCGGGCGACTCGCCCCGCGCGGCGGCGTCGCGCTGGCGTGCTCGCAGCAGGCTCGCGGCCGGATAGGCGTAAGGCGAATTCCAGAACTCGTCGAACAGCGACGACATCGACGCGACCACGGCGCCCGCCGAGAGCAGGTCCATGTCGATGAAGTGGGCGCTGCCGCTGCGATTGAAGTACTCGTCGCCGATGTTGCGGCCGCCGGTGATCGCGAAGCTGCCGTCGGCGATCAGCAGCTTGTTGTGCATGCGATGGTTGATGCGGGCGAACTCGTGCGCCGACAGGGCGACCCGGGAGACGACGCCGCCGCCGCGCACCGGCAGCGGATTGAACAGGCGGACTGCGAACCCTGGCTGGCCGGCCAAGGCGGCGAACAGCGCGTCCTGGCGCAGGGCGTAGAGGTCGTCGACCAGGACACGAACGCGCACGCCGCGCGCCGCGGCGGCGGCCAGCTCGGCCAGAAACTGGCGCCCGGTGCGGTCGTTGGCGATCAGGTAGTACTGGACGTCGATCGTCTTCTCGGCGCGCCGGATCAGGGCGATGCGCGCCTCGAGCGCGTCGTCGCCCTCGGCCAGCAGGCGAAAGCCGGAGGGCTCGCGGGCGCCTTCGGGTCGCGACGCGGCGGCGATCCGCGCCAGCGAGGTCGCGGCGACATCGTCGATCGCGTGCGAGTCCGGCCGGTCGAGCGGCATGGGCAGGGCCGCGCAGCCGGCCAGTCCGACCGCGAGCGCCGCTGCCACGACGCGGGCCGCGCGCAAGGCCGCTGCCAGCGGTGCCGCGACCGACGCCGCCCCCTTCCCCAGGGCGTGCTGCAACGAGAAGGTCTGGCGCATGGTGTCCTTCGGCCGCGGGCTCGTCGCCGTCAGGCCATGCCGGCGAAGATGACCACGAACATGGACGCCGCGGCGACGCACAGGGTGGCACTGACCAGAGCGGTGGCGAGATCGTCGTAGGTCGATTTCATGAGAGGCTCCTGAAGGCCGACGCGACCCTTTCACGTCTGACCGGTCGCCAGTCTGGCCACGCGACGCCGCGGCGACGAGTGAAGAACGCGCATGGCCCGAGTGACGTTGTTCACTTCGTCGGCCGTCGTTGCCGATACGCCTTCGGGCAATTGCTCTCCGGACTAACCCGGGTCGCGCGCCCCGGGCGGGCCCGCCCGGGTCTGTCCTTGCCTAGACTCCGCGTCCTGCTCGCTGAAACCTGTTCAGCCTGTTGAATAGCGGCCCTGCCGCCCTCGCCCTTTCGCCCCGGGAATTCCTCGACTCCCATGTCGCTCGCCACCCACTACGCCCTGCCGTTTCCCCGCGAGCACGTGCCGGTCGCGCCGCTGGTGCCCGCGGTCGCGCGCGCCCTCACGCTACTCGACCGGCTGGCGCGTGGCCGCGAGCCGATGACGCTGGCGCGCCTGTCGAGCGAGCTCGCCCTGCCGAAAAGCAGTGTCCACGGGCTGTGCACGACCCTGGTCTCCTTCGGCTACCTGCGCCGCCAGGCAGACGGCTCGTTCCTGATCGGTCCGCGCGTGATGGGCCTTGCCGAGGCATTCGTCGCCGGCACCGACGTCGCCCAGGAGTTCAATGCCCTCTGGGGAACGAGCGGCATCGCTCCGGAAGAGACCGTGCTGCTCTCCGTGCTGTCGGGCAACGACGCGCTCTACGTCGCCGTTCGCAACAGCGCTCGACCGCTCGGTCTGGCCTTCAACGTCGGCATGCGCCTGCCCGCGTATCTGTCCGGCAGCGGCAAGGCGATGCTCGCCCAGCTGCCGGCCGAGGAGGTCCGCAGCCGCTTCGCGGGCCAGCTTCAGACCCGGCTTACGAACAAGGGGCCGCGCGACATCGAATCGCTCGTCAAGGAGCTGGCGCTGACCCGGAAGCGCGGCTACAGCGTCGACGACGAGGCGGTTCGCGAAGGCGTCTACTCGTTCGGCGCGGCGGTGTTCGGCGCTTCGGGCGATGCGGTCGCGGCGATCGCCGTCTGCATCAACAAGGCGCAGCTCGGCGGCGACCGTGGCGCCCGGCACCGTGACGCCGCGCTCGAGGTCGCGCGCCGGCTGACGGAACGCCTCGGCGGCGAGGCCGCGTGATGAGCGCCAGTGACTACATCCTGGAGACGCATCAGCTCACCAAGGAGTGCAAGGGGTTCGTCGCCGTCGACAAGGTGGACCTGCGCGTTCGCCGCGGCACGATCCACGCGCTGATCGGCCCGAACGGCGCCGGCAAGACGACTTGCTTCAACCTGCTCACCAAGTTTCTTGCGCCGTCGGCCGGTCGGATCGTCTTCGACGGCACCGACATCACCCAGGCCAAGCCGGCGAACATCGCCCGGCGCGGCGTCATCCGATCGTTCCAGATCTCGGCCGTGTTTCCGCATCTCACGGTGCTGGAGAACGTGCGCGTCGCGCTGCAGAGAAAGCTCGGCACGTCGTTCCACTTCTGGCGCTCCGAGCGAACGCTGTCGGTTCTCGACGCCCAGGCGATCGAACTGCTGCGCGCGGTCGACCTCGACGGTTATGCCGAGTTGCCGGCGGTCGAGCTGGCGTACGGCAGGAAGCGCGCGCTCGAGATCGCGACGACGCTGGCGATGGACCCGAAGCTGATGCTGCTCGACGAGCCCACACAGGGCATGGGCCTCGAGGACGTCAACCGCATCCGCCAGCTCATCAAGAAGGTCGCGGTCAGCCGCACCGTCCTGATGGTCGAGCACAACATGAGCGTGGTGGCGAGCATCGCCGACACGATCACCGTCCTGCAGCGCGGCGCGACGCTTGCCGAGGGCAGCTATGCCGAGGTCTCGAAGAATCCGGCGGTGATCGAGGCCTACATGGGCAACGCCAGGACCGAGCTGAAAGGCGCGCACTGATGGCGACGCCGATGCTCGAGGTCCAGGACGTCCACGGCTGGTACGGCGAGTCGCACGTCCTGCACGGCGTCAACTTTCGCGTCGACGAAGGCGAGGTGGTGACGCTGCTCGGCCGCAATGGCGCCGGCCGCACCAGCACGCTGCGCGCGATCATGGGCCTGATCGGGCGCCGCAAGGGGTCGATCAAGGTCCGCGGCAGCGAGACCACCGGCATGGGCGCGTTCCGCATCGCCCGCCTCGGTCTCGGCTACTGCCCCGAGGAGCGCGGCATCTTCTCGAGCCTGTCGGCCGAGGAGAACCTGATGCTGCCGCCGACGCTCGGCCCCGGCGGCATGACCGTGCCGCAGATCTACGCGATGTTTCCCAACCTGCGCGAGCGGGCGCGCAGCCAGGGATCGCGACTGTCGGGCGGCGAGCAGCAGATGCTCGCCGTGGCGCGGATACTTCGCACCGGCGCCAAGCTGCTGTTGCTCGACGAGATCTCCGAAGGCCTGGCGCCGGTAATCGTGCAGAAGCTCGCCGAGGTGGTGGTGGCGCTGCGCCAGCAGGGCTACACGATCGTGATGGTCGAGCAGAACTTCGAATTCGCGGCGCCGCTCGCCGACCGCTTTCTGGTCATGGAGCATGGCCAGGTGATCCAGTCCTTCACCCAGGCCGAGCTGCCGGCGCGCCGCGAGCGCCTGCACGAGTATCTCGGCGTTTGAACCCCTTTTCCCTTGCCACTTGCTGAACCGGAGACAACGATGACACTGAAGAGAAAATTCCTTCCCGCGGCCGCCGCGGCCACGCTCGCCCTGTGCGGCGGCGCCCAGGCGCAGATCTCGGGCGACGTGATCAGGATCGGCTTCATCACCGACATGTCGAGCCTCTACGCCGACATCGACGGCCCGGCCGGTGCCGAGGCGATCAAGATGGCGATCGCCGACATGGGCGGCGCCGTCGCCGGCAAGAAGATCGAGCTGCTCGTTGCCGATCACCAGAACAAGCCCGACGTCGCCGCCGCCAAGGCGCGCGAGTGGTTCGACACCCAGGGCATGGACATGCTGGTCGGCGGCACGAGCTCGGGCACCAATCTGGCGATGGCCAAGATCGCGCTCGAGAAGAAGAAGCCCTTCATCTCGGTCGGTGCCGCCACGTCGGCGCTCACCAACGACCAGTGCACGCCGTACACGGTGCATTACGCCTACGACACCACGGCGCTCGCCAAGGGCACGGGCGCGGCGGTGGTCAAGCAAGGCGGCAAGAGCTGGTACTTCCTGACGGCCGACTACGCATTCGGCCACCAGCTGCAGGCCGACACCACCCGCG
>JBDSLQ010000418.1:0-5628 GCA_039916285.1 Caldimonas sp. | reverse complement strand
ACACGCGACACTCCGAGGGCATGTTTACCGGGCGGGCCTATACGACGATCGACCCGGATCCATGGAAGCGCCGATTCGGTGGGCGCCGCCACATCGTCGCGGGTCTCGAAGGGCTCGATGCTCACATCGCGCCTGGCAGCCTCGACCTGATCATCTGCAACAGCGTCTTCGGCTGGGGCCTCGACGATCGAGCCGATTGCGAGCGCGCGTTTGATTGCTGTTTCGAGGCCTTGCGCGCTTCGGGTGAACTGGTAATCGGCTGGAATGACGTCGCGCGGCGCCGGCCGCTCGATCTGGCCAGTTTGAAATCCCTGGCGCGGTTCC
Organism: Caldimonas sp.; assembly: GCA_039916285.1. GTDB lineage: Bacteria > Pseudomonadota > Gammaproteobacteria > Burkholderiales > Burkholderiaceae_C > Schlegelella_A. Next base: position 5,304 of record JBDSLQ010000418.1, on the reverse strand, counting down.
AGCCGCTACGCTTCGAAGTGCTCGGCTCGACGCGCTACCTCGCCAATGCGGACAACGGGCACGTCTACAACTTCTACGTGAAGCCCTGATCGATCGGGCGTGGAGCGCTGGCGCGGCTGCGCGATCAGCCCTACCCAGCTATGTCGCCGGCGCGTTGGTGGCTGCTGGCACCCGCGCCGGCGCTCTGCGAGGAATTCAGGGACGCCGCCAGGACGCTGAACTGCTTCGGAGTGCAGCGATGAAATGCCTCGGCGAACGCGACCCGATGCGCCAGGCCCCGGTAGCGACTGAGGCCGATGAAGGCGGACGCATAGTCCCGGTCATGCATCTGGGAGGTGTACATCCGGATGAGCTCGGCCTTCTGCTCCACAACGCTGCCGATGTCGATGGCGATGTTGGGCGTCAATGCCGACCAGACCTCGTAGGCAAACACCTCGCCGCGCCAGCCTGCCAGACGCGCCGCTGCGCTGAGCGCAAACGCGCAGGCCTGGTGGTCGCCATGGCCATCGAGCGGGAAGGGGCAGAAGACCAGGGTGGGCGCGAAGTCCTTGAGCTCCAGGGCCAGCCGGGCGGAGATTTCGCGCTCGTAGCTGACCAACTTGCCGTCGGGAAAGCCGAGCTCGATCACCGAATCAAGATGCAAGACTGCCCGGACTTCGGTCATTTCGGCGTGTCGCGTCTCGCGCATACGATCGGCCGCGGCAGGGTCGCGCAGGCCGGCCGAGCTGTCCGAGACATAGACGACACGGACTTTGCTTTCAAGTTGCTTGTGCAACAGCAGGCTGCCACCGCAAGCCATGACTTCGTCGTCCATGTGCGGGGAAACGACAAGCACCCGCGCCCGCACGGGCACGACGAGCTCCATCGGCATCCGCTGGCTGGCGCGCTTCAGCGCGATGTAGGAAAGCCGCGCCAGGGCGGCGCGCACGCGATTCGAGAACGATGGCATTGAGGAGTGAGAGTCAGCTGGCTTGGATGCGATGCTCCCACTCTATCAACACGCCAGAGCCGAACGCATCAAGACCGGCGCACACGCGTTCGCGTCCTACAGCCGACCCCTTAGGCGGGACAAGGTCTCCCAGCGGGCGACATATCAACGGCGTCGAAGAACCCTCGCACCGCTCCCGGGCAGGTCTACTTTGACGACCCAGCGCGCCTTTGGCAGTTCCAAAGGCTTCGGTGACTTCAGACACGAGTTTTCGAGGCGCAAAGAGGTAGTAGCAGACGGACTGGCTATCCCGGCGGTAGACCTCGTGAGGAAATTCCAGTATCGGCTGTATTGCGATCACATTCGCCGAGGTTGCATCCTTGCGAAGCCGGAAGGCGTCATATTCAAGACTTGCCAATACATTCATCAGCGCCGCATTCCGTTCGCCGACCAATTGCAACTGATCGACGCTGTGCGCTTGCAGCACCTCACAAAGGACGAAGGGACGCTTTGAGGAAATCTTGCATCCCAGAAAGCGCTTCCAGCTCAGCGCCCTCGACGTCGATCTTCACCACGGGGATGCCCATGACCAGGTCGATCTGATGAGCATGGCTGGGATCGAGAACAGGAAGGGTCGAAGCAGACGCTTGACCGTGGCTTTAAATGGCATCGATCCTCTTTCCTTGGCATCGCATGGTCCCGCCGACAGGAATCGAACCTGTATTTGCCGCTTAGGAGGCGGCCGTTCTATCCATTGAACTACGGCGAGGGGTCGCCACCGAGGCGCGAGGGCACGGAGTTTAAGACGTCGGGGCGCGTCGTCGGCTCGCGGCATACTCGTCGCCGTTGCAGGAGGGCGCCGATGCCGATTCTCGAAGGGACCCACATGACCGGCTCGGCTGATCGAAGCATCGGCTACCGGATCGAGTACGAGGTCATCGGCAACACAATTCATTTCGTGGCCAGCTTCACCGGTGCCGAGGGCCCGCCCACCCACGAGGGACAATTCGACTTCGACCGTTCGCGCGTCGATGCCGCGACCGCCGTCGACGCCTTCATGCAGAACCACATCGCCAAGGACGATTTCGACCTTGCGCCCTGAAAGCATCTACGCCACCAGGCGACCGCGCGGCATAGGTCACCTGATGGACCTGGCGATGGCCGAGCGCGTCGTTTCGCTTTCGCGTCGCCACAGCGCCTTCCGGGGCGGCAAAATGGCCATCTTCGCCAACGACCTGATCGGGGCGTACATCAACCAGTTCGGCGTCTACGAGAAGGAAGAGCTCGACATCCTGATGGAGTTCCTGGCGCCGCTTCACGATACCTTCCGCCAGGGGACGTGCCTCGACATCGGCGCGAACATCGGAAATCATTCGCTGTTCTTCGCGCGGTACTTCTCGAGGATCGAGGCCTTCGAGCCCAATCCGGCGACGTATCAGCTGCTGTCCTTCAACGTCGGCCGGGTCGTCAACATCTTTCCTCACCCGGTCGGTCTAGGCGCCGAAGGCGGCTCGTTCCACATGCGCGAGGATCCCGGCAATCTGGGCGGCTCCCGCATCGACGAGCAAGATACCAGCGGCAGCATCGACATCCAGGTTGAACGTCTCGACGACATTGGTCTCGACCTGTCGGCACTTTGCTTCATCAAGATGGACGTCGAGGGCTTCGAGGCCAGCGTCATCAAGGGCGGGGTCAGGACGATCGAGACGCACCATCCCCTGATCGTCCTCGAACAACACGAATCCGAGTTCGCGGACGGCTCGACCGAGTCGATCGCGCTGCTTGAGCGAATGGGCTACCGGTTCTGCTGGCATTGCGCCGGCAGCCGAGCGAGGAACTTGATCCTGCGCAGGTTGCACAACGTTCGCGAGCTCTTTGCCGGCCGGACGCACCAGATCCTCACGGGCCAGAAGGTGCCCAAGCAGAACCACCCGATGCTCATCGCAGCGCCCGAGCGCTACTGGAAGGCATTGCGTCTGCCGTTCGCCGCAAGCGCTACTTCCAGCGCCACGTCCAGATGACGTCGACCGCGTTGTCGCTGCCCGCCTCCGCACGCACCGTGACGCGCTGAGCGACGCGGTAGATCAGCTGCCAGGTGCCGAGCGTGGTGTTGAGGCCGCGCTCGTAGCCGACGTACCAGCGCTTCGAGATCTGCTTGCCGAGGCTGACGATGGTGTCCTTGACCGCGCCCTGGCTCTGCCGCACCGACACCTCGTCGAGTCCGATCGATCTGATCAGGCGATCGGTCACGCCGGGCCCTTCGCCCGACAGCAGCGCCAGCGCGGCCTGCTGAAGGAGCGCGGTGTCGGCGCCGCCGGTCGTCGCGCTGGCCCGGCCGAGGACGAGCCAGCTCAGCTTGTCGATGTCCGACAGCTCCGGCGCGGAGAACAGGCGGATGCGCGGGTTCAGCGCCGTCCCCGTCACCGTCACGCCGACGCGCACGTCGAGGTTGGGCCGCGTCGCCTCGATGTCGAGGCGCGGGTTCTCGACCGGCCCGGTGAACGCGAGCACGCCGCGATCGATGCCGAGCTTCTGGCCATACGCCTGGTAGGTGCCCTCTGCCGCCTGCAGCGTGCCGTTGACGGCGAGGCGACCGTTCGGCGACGTGAGGTGGAGGACGCCGCGCAGGCCGGCGTCGAGGCCGCGGCCGCGGACCTGGAGCTTCTCACCCATGTCGACGCGAAGGTCGAGCCGGATGGCGCGCTGCGGCGTTGCCGTGACCGGTACCGGCGCCTGCGCTTGTGCCACCGCGGCGGGAGGCGGCGGCGCCTTCGGCCGGCGCACGACCTCGACGTCGCTGCCGAGCGTCGGCGCATCGGAGCGGGTGAAGTCGACCAGGCCCTCGTCGACCTTGAAGGTCCCGTCGAGCGCGAGGGTCCTCGTCTCGAGGCGCAGCGACGAGGTGCCGCTGGCGACGATTCGGCGGTCGACGCGCGAGAGCAGCTCGAAGCGATCGAGGGCGAGTCGCAGCTGCGCGGTCGCCGCCTCGTCGAATGCGGCGTCGCCCTCGAGCCGCAGCGTTCCCGCGCCGCCCTTCGCGGTGAAGGTCTCGATGTGCGCCGTGCTGCCGCGCAACGCGATCTGAACGGTGCCATCGGTGACGTTGACGCCTTCGAGGAAATTGCGCACGCTGATCGCCGCGCCCTCGACGTGGCCGGTGTACTGCGGCGCGCCGAAGCGGCCGCCGAAGCTCGCGTTGGCGTGCAGTCGGCCGCCGAGGCGCCAGCCCGGCGTCAGCCACGAGCCCCATGTGCCGAGGTTGTCGACGCGCAGCTCGCTGACGCCTTCGAGCGGCGTGTCGGCGGCGGGCCAGGTCGCGCTCGGCGCGGTGCGGGCGGTCACCGCTGCAGACAGCACGCCGAGTGTCGCGCCCGCCGCGGCGGCGGTGAAGTGCCAGACGCCGCCCGCGGCGGCGACGCCCAGGCGCAGGTCCGAGAGGCCGAGGCGCTGGGTCGAGATCTCGTCGGTGACGGTCAGGTCGCCGCTCGCTCGCTCGATCACCATGTCGACGCCGACGCTGGCCGCGCTCTCGACCTTGAGACGCGCGCCGACGCGCAGGTCGCCGCCCCAGCCGAACCCCGGCTGCAGCGCCTGCAGGATCGGCGCGACGGCGATCGCGTCGACGTCGGCCTGCGCCTCGAGGCGCGCCGCGGCATTGCCCTCGCCTTGTTGCCAGGCGATGCGGCTCCAGCGCAGCGTCGCACCGAGGACCTCGGCATGGCCGGGATCGACAGCGACGCGGATCGGCGCGCCGGCCCAGACGACGCTGCCGCGCACGTCGCGCGCTTCGAGCCAGATCCGCGTCGGCGTGCCGACCGAGCGCGCGACCGCCTCGCGCACCATGCCGCGCCAGCCGCCGGCGCGCTGGCCGCCGACGTCGACGAGTCCGCCCTCGGCGACCACCGTGACGACGCTGCGTGCCGACGACCGCGCCGCCGGGACCGTCGACGGCGCCGACGCCGTGGCTCGGGGCGCCGTCGCTCCCGGCGCCGACGCCGTGGCCGTGCTCGCGGCGGCAGCGCTCGCCGACGCGCCGCTTCCCGGCGGGCGCGCTGCCAGCGCGTCGGTCCATTCGGGCGGCAGCAACGCCGAGACGACGCGCAGCTCGGCACGGTGTACGCGCGCCGTTCCCGAGACCTGCGCTTCGATGCGATCGAGCGCGCGCCCGCCGGCATCAACGCCGTCCAGCACCAGCGTGCCGTCCAGCGCCGCGTTGTCGCTGCTGCCGAGGCGCCAGCGGCCGTTCGCCTGGCGGACCGCGACGGCTTGCATCCGCAACGCCGTGCCGTGCAACTCGCCGTCGCTGCTCAGGTTCGGCCAGCGGCCAGTGAGGTGTCCGCTCGCCGTCAGGCTGCCCGCCAACGCCGCCGGCGCGC
>JBDSLQ010000417.1:0-4311 GCA_039916285.1 Caldimonas sp. | reverse complement strand
GCCGGGCCGCGGCGCGGCCCTTGACGCCGGCGCCGCGCACCTCGAAGGCGACGCTCTGCAGCGTCTCGCCCGCCGCGCCGACCAGCTCGAGCCGATGGCGGCCGGGCCACGGCGCCCAGCGGACGCGATCGCCGACGCCGATCGCCCGGCCGTCGAGACGCCAGGCACCACGCTCGCCTTCGAAGGTGATGCGCTGCGCGGCCGGCGGAATGTCGGGATCGATCGCGAGGATGCTGCCGTCGCGCGGGCTCGTGATGCCATAGCGCTGCGCGGCGTCGACCTCGCCCGTGGCGCGCTGCAACGCCCGCTCGCTGCCGGCGAGGAAGTAATCGCCGCGCGACGGCTCGCGCTTCGTGTCAAAGGCGATGCGCTGGGCCACCACCCCCGCCGGCAGCGGCGGCGCCTGCGACGGTGCGCCCGCATGGAGATAGGCGGCGATCGCCTGCCATACCGGCGCCGCGCCACCGACGCCGCTGACTTGATGCATCGCCGCGCCGCCGGCGTTGCCGACCCAGACGCCGATCGTGTAGCGGTCGGTGAAGCCGACGCACCAGTTGTCGCGCATGTCCTTGCTGGTGCCTGTCTTGACCGCCGCGAAGCCGCGCGTCGCCAGCGGGCTGGCCCAGCCGAAAGTGCGGACGCGGGCGTTGTCGTCGGCCAGGATGTCGGTAACCAGGAAGGTCGCGCCGGCGTCGGCGACGCGCGAGGGCGCGGCAACCTTGCCGAGCGCCAGCGCCGCTGGCGAATAGCGGCCGCCGTTGGCGAGTGCGCGGTAGGCGTTGGTCAGCCCCAGCAGCGAAACGTCGGCGCTGCCGAGGGCGAGCGAGGCGCCGTACCAGCCTGCGCTCTCCGGCAAGGCCAGGCCGAGCGCGTTGAGGCGCGCCAGCAGGGCGTCGCTGCCCACCATGGCGCCGACACGGACGGCCGGCACGTTGAGGCTCGCGCCGAGGGCGGTGCGCGCGCTGACGAATCCTTTCCAGGCATGGTCGTAGTTCTGCGGCAGGTAGAGGCCGGCACCGGTGGCGATCTGTGCCGGCGAGTCGTCGAGCAGCGTCGCCGGCGTGATCAGCCGCTTCTCGAACGCCAGCGCGTAGACGAACGGCTTCAGCGTCGATCCCGGCTGGCGCCGCGCCAGGACGCCGTCGACCTCGGCGGCGCCGGAGAGGTCACCGCTCGAGCCGACCCAGGCGAGCACCTCGCCGCTGGCGTTGTCGAGGACGACGACGGCGCCGTCCTCGACGTTGCGACCGGCGAGCTCGGCGAGCTGGCGGCGCAGCTGCATCGCCGCGAAGCGCTGCAGGCGCGCGTCGAGCGGGCTGACCTGCAGCGCGGCGCCGGCCGGATCGAGAGCGCGCCGCGCGAAGTGCGGCGCAAGCTGCTCGCCGAGCGGCATGCCGCCCTTTCTCAGCAGCGCCGATTCGGCGAGGCCCTTGACCCCGATGCAGTCGAGCTGCTGCAGCTTCAGGACGCCGCAGGCGCGCTCGGCGACGTCGCCAGCCCTGGCGTTCGGGCTGCGCACGAGCGCCGCGGCGATGGCCGCTTCGTGCGCGTCGAGGCCGCCCGGATGCTTGGCGAAGAGCGTCTGCGCCAGCGCCTCGATGCCGACGATCTCGCCCCGGTAAGGCACCGAGTTGAGGTACGCCTCGAGGATCTCGCTCTTCCTCCACGCCTTCTCGAGACGCGCCGCTGTCACCGCCTGGCCGAGCTTCTGGCCGACGCTGCGGCCGCCGCTCGGGCGCGCCAGGCCGTCGTCGAGGAGGCCGGCGAGCTGCATCGTCAGGGTCGACGCGCCGCGCGTTCGCGTGTTCCAGAGGTTGCCCCACGCGCTCGTCGCCGCCGCCCGCCAGTCGACGCCGCCGTGCTCCCAGAACCGCCTGTCCTCGCTCAGGACGATCGCGCTCAGCAGTGCCGGCGACATCTCGGCGAGCGGCCGCCAGGCCAGGCGCCGCACCGCCTTGTCGATGCGCACGGTCTGGAGCGGCGCGCCGTGGCGATCGACGAGAGTGAAGTCAGACGGGCGGTGCGCCGCCTTCACGTCGGCGAACGTCGGCAGCGCATTGGCGACGGCGCAGGCCGAGACCAACGCGAGCGCAATCGCTGTCCGCGCGACGCCGCGCCGACGCAGCGCGAGCGCGCGAATCACGGCGCGATCTCGATGCCGGGATTCGGCGTTTCGCCGAAGCTCTCCGGCGCGTACATCGCCTCGACGCGCGACGGCGCCAGTGCGAACCGGCCCGGGTTGTTGAGGCGCACCGTGTATTCGACGACATGCTTGCCGCGCGGCATGTAGTCGTAATAGCCGCGGAACGCCTCGAAGCCGCGTTCCTCGAACACCGGCCACGCGCCACCCCCGCGCTTCTCGCCGCGCGTGGCGATCTGCGAATCGCGGCCCAGGCCGCTGCCGAGGATGGTCGCGCCGCCAGGCACCGGGTCGCTGACGACGACCCAGGTCATGTCGCTCTGCGCGTCGATCTCGAGGCGCACCTTGACGACGTCGCCGCGCGACCACTTGCTCTTGTCCTTCTGCTCGACGGCGCTGATGCTGCGGGCGATGCCGTAGCCGGCGCGATACGGCGCCTTGAGCGGGATCGCCGCCAGGCTCTGCACCGTCAGCCACGGCTTGCCGCTGCCTTCCTGGACGACGTTGAGCGTCCCCGCGCCCGTCGGCCAGGCGAGCCGGGTCGCGGCGCCGCTCGCCTGCCGCGACCACTCGGCGACCGTGCGCGGCGCCGCCGATGACGCGGCCGAGGCGGCCGTCGGTGCGCCGGCCGCGGACAACGAGGCCGACGTCCGCCCCGCGACCGGCGTCGATTCGAACCGGGCCGAGAACTTGTCGAGCGCGAGCGATCCCCAGAGGTTGGCGGTCGTCGTCAGCCAGGCGCCGCCGCGCTGGCGCGACAGGCTGCCGACGACCATGCGCGGCAGGTCGTCCTTCCACGCCGGGTCGTCGACGACGGCGAGGATCAGGCGCGCCGCGTTGGCGTCGGCGCTGTCCATCAGCCACCACCAGAAATCGCTCTCCTCGGTGCTGAACTTCAGCGTCGTTCCGGCATAGGTGAGACGCGAGCGCAGGATTTGCTGCGCTTCGTCGAGGCGGCGTGCGCGATCGGGGACCGCGTCGACTCGGCGCAGGATGTTGAGCCAGTCGATCACCGCCGCCGTCGGCCAGGTGTTCGGCACGACGTTGATCGAGCCGAGCATCTTCGGCTGGGCGCGCCCGTAGCGCGACAGCGCCTCGATCGCCGCGACCTTGCGCACGTCAAGGTCGGCGCGCGGCGACCAGAACTTCCTTTCGATGCGGCCTTCGACGAAGGCCGTCAGGCCCGCCAGCATCGCATCGTGCGCCGCCGGCGGCAGCGCAAAGCCGGCCTCGTGGGTCGCGGCGAGCACATACGCGGTGAGGCGGTCGCTGCCGTTCGGCGCGTCGTCTGCGCGCGGCGGGAAGTAGCTCGCCAGGCCGTCGCGGTCGAGATAGGTCGGCAATGCGTTGGCGACGCCGGCCCAGAGTGCCGCGTCCTTCAGGCCGACCGACTTCGACGTCTTCTGCTCGAGACAGATGAAGGGATAGGTCTCGAAGTAGCGGCGGATGCCGGGCAGCGCGCCGGTGAGCTTCGGCTGCACGGCGACATTGAGGCCGCCGCGCTTGACGCCGTTCTCGGGCAGCGCGTCGGCGGGCGCCGCGACGGCGAGCGAGAACGGTCCGTCGAGCTGGGCGATCGTCGCCTGCAGCACTCGCACCGGCACGGCGGCAGCGACGAGCTGGGTGATCTTGATGCGGTCCTTCGCGCCGGCCTCCTCCGCCGCCGCTTCCCACGTGATGCTGAACGCATCGGCAGGAACGTCGATCGGCCAGACGACCTCGAGCGCCTGGCCGGCGCCGACGACGACGTCCTGCGGCGCGAGGCCGGAGAGCGGCTGGCGTGCGATCTCTCCCGCCACAGCACCGGGCAGGTTCGCCGTTCCCTGCAGGCTGGCGTGCACCTTCATCTCGCGCGTCGTCGTGTTGCGCAGGGTCAGCATCGCTGCGAAGCGGTCGCCCTCGCGCACCAGCGGCGGCAACCCGGCAAGCACCTGCAGGTCCTGGGTGACGCGAATGCTGGTGCTGCCGGTGCCGAAGCGCTGCACCTCCGCATCGGCCTGGTCGGCGACGGCGACGAGCTTGAAGCTCGTCAGCGAGTCGTTGAGCGGCACCTCGATCGTCGCCTCGCCGTTGGCGTCGAGGACGACCCCCGGCTTCCAGACCAGGAGCGTGTCGAACAGCTCGCGCGTCGCGCCGCGGCCGCCGCCGCCGCCGGCGGCGACGGCCTTGCG
>JBDSLQ010000416.1:0-4803 GCA_039916285.1 Caldimonas sp. | reverse complement strand
GTCAGCCGCGCCAGGTCGGCCTCGGCCAGCGCCGCCGAACCCCCCTGGGCCTCGAACTGCGTCAGCACCGAGCAGATACGCGCGTGCGCATACTGCACATAGAAGACCGGGTTCTCGTCGTTCTGCTTCAGCGCCAGGTCGACGTCGAAGGTGAACTCGGTGTCGGCCTTTCGGCTCAGCATGAAGAAGCGCACCGCGTCGCGACTGGTCCATTCGATCAGGTCGCGCAAGGTCACGTAGTTGCCGGCGCGCTTGGAGATCTTGACCTCCTCGCCGCCGCGCTCGACCCGAACCATCGTGTTGAGCACGTACTCCGGATAGCGCGCCGGCACGCCCGCGCCGGCAGCCTGCAAGCCGGCGCGCACGCGCGCGATCGTGCCGTGGTGGTCGGTGCCCTGGATGTTGATCGCGGTGGTGAAGCCGCGCTCGAACTTGGCGAGGTGGTAGGCGACGTCGGGAACGAAATACGTGAACGTGCCGTCGGACTTGCGCATGACGCGGTCCTTGTCGTCGCCGTAGTCGGTGGTGCGCAGCCAGAGCGCGCCGCCGTCCTCGTAGGTCTTGCCGGCGGCGACCAGGCGCGCCACCGTCGCCTCGACGCGGCCGCTCCGGTACAGGCTCGACTCGAGGTAATAGTTGTCGAAGCGGACGCCGAACGCCTGCAGGTCGAGGTCCTGCTCGTGGCGCAGGTAAGCGACCGCGAACTGGCGGATGGCATCGAGGTCTTCGGTGTCGCCCGACGCCGTGAATTCGCGATCGTCGGCGTGGACGGTCTTGCCGGCGCGGAAGTCGGCGGCGATGTCGGCGATGTAGTCGCCGTGGTAGGCCGCCTCGGGCCATTCGGCATCGCCCGGCTTCAGGCCGTCGAGGCGCGCCTTCACCGAAGCCGCCAGAGTCGCGATCTGCACGCCGGCGTCGTTGTAATAGAACTCGCGGGCAACGCGGCGGCCCTGCGTCTCGAGCAGGTTGCAGATGGCATCGCCGAGCGCCGCCTGGCGCGCATGGCCGACGTGCAGCGGCCCGGTCGGATTCGCCGAAACGAACTCGACCATCACCGGATCGCCCGTCGCCGCCCTGGCGCCGAAGGCGGCGCCGCCGGCGAGCGCCTCCGCGACGATGCGCTGGCGTGCGGCGGCGCGCAGGTGCAGGTTGATGAAGCCGGGCCCGGCGACGGCGATCGACTCGACCCAGCGCTCGACCGCGGTCTTGGCGCGCAAGGCGGCGATCAGCTCGGCCGCGACCTCGCGCGGGTTCCTTTTCTGCGCCTTGGCGAGCGGCATCGCCGCGGTGACGGCGAGGTCGCCGTGATCGGCCTGCTTCGGAGTCTCGAAGGCCGCGGCCAGAGTGTGGCCGGGGCTGACTTCGGCCATCGCCGCGCGCAGCGCGTCGAGCAATTCTTCACGGGCCGACATCATCGAGTCAATTCTACGAGGCGACCTTCTCGCCGCGCCGCAGGTAACGAGAAGTCACGTGCAAGCGTGAATAAGGCGGAGTCGGCGACGGCGATCCCGCGCCGCGCCTTCGGCGCCGATGCAAGAATGCCCGTCCCAACCGCCCCTTCCATGTCCGTCGCGCTGTCCGCCCCCGCGCCTGCCGAAACCTCGGCCGGGGCCGCCGCACTGCCCACGCACATCGGCAAGTACCGCGTCCTCGGCCGGCTCGGCGACGGCGCGACGAGCGAGGTCTTCCTCGGCTACGACGACTTCCAGCGCCGCAACGTCGCCATCAAGCGGGTGCGCGCGTCGAGCGCCGGCGATCCGATCGACAGCCACTATTCCGAGCGCTTCTTCGCCGCCGAGGCGGCGCTGGTCGGCCGCCTGCAGCACCCCAACGTGGTCCAGATCTTCGACGCGGTCCCCGATCCGGTGGCGCCCTACCTTGTCATGGAGTACGTTGCCGGCAGCACGCTGCGGCCTTACTGCCGCGCCGACCAGCTACTCTCGCTCGAGTTGATCGTCGAGATCGGCTTCAAGTGCGCGATGGCGCTCGGCTATGTCTACAAGCAGGGCCTGATCCACCGCGACGTCAAGCCGGCCAACCTGCTCGCGGTGCTGACCAACGGAACGATCACCGACGTCAAGATCAGCGATTTCGGCAGCGTGCTGAACCTCGGCTCGGACGTGACGCAGATCCACCGCGTCGGCTCGCTCGCCTACATGTCGCCCGAACAGCTCGACGGCGGCACCATCGACTGCCGCGCCGACATCTACTCGCTCGGCGCCGTGCTCTATCACCTCATCGCCGGCCGGCCGCTCTTCGATGCGCAGGTGCAGTCGGCCATGATGCATCAGATCTACAACGTCAAGCCGGCGTCGCTGATCGGCCTGCGCGCCGGCGTCAGCGCCGGCCTCGACGAGGCGATCCAGAAGGCCCTCGCCAAGCAGCCGGGTGATCGCTACGCCGACTGGGAAGAGTTTGCCAACGCGATCTCCTCGCTCGTCACCACCCAGCAGGTGCCGCGCGGCCAGTTCCAGGGCGTCCTCGACTCCGAGCGCTTCACGCTGCTGCGAACGCTCGAGTTCTTCCAGAATTTCGGCGATGTCGAGCTGTGGGAGGTCGTGCACCGCGCCAAGTGGCAGCGCTTCCACTTCGGCCACGCGCTCTACCGCAAGGGCGAGGAAGGCAGCAGCTTCCACATCATGGCGCAGGGCGAGGTCGAGGTCTTCCGCGACGGCAAGAAGGTCGCCTCGCTCGGGTCGGGCACTTCGGTCGGCGAGATGGCCTACCTCGCGCCGAGCGCGGAGCTGAAGAAGCACAGCACCGACGTCATCGTCACCGAACCGGCCACGACGATCTCCTTCACGCCCGACACGCTGCTGCAGCTGAGCCCGAACACACGCCACCTGTTTCACGACTCCTTCATCAAGGTGCTCGTGCGGCGGCTGCACTCTGCGCACGAGGCGCTGGCGCATCCGCGCCGGATCTTCTAGCGAGACTTTTGCCGCGGCCTCAACGCGGCACGACGCCGCGCGGTTGTCGGCGCATCTTCGTCTTGCCCTCGCCCGGCAGCGTGTGCTTCAATCCGGCCCGGCTGCCGCGCTCCGAGCGTGGCTTCGAACCGCAATCACCCGGAGACGTTCATGAAGCAACTGATCACGCTGTCGGCGGCGCTGGCCCTGGCCTTCTCGACCTCGGCGTTCGCCAACGCCCACAAGGAAGCGCCCGGCATGGCCGCCAGCGGCGCAATGACCAAGCAGCAATCGAAGATGGGCGATTGCAACAAGGAAGCCGCCGACAAGAAGGGCGACGATCGCAAGGCGTTCATGAAGACCTGCCTCTCCGCCGCCAAGCCGATGACGCAGCAAAGCAAGATGACGAAGTGCAACGCCGACGCCACCGGCAAGAAGGGCGACGATCGCAAGGCGTTCATGAAGACCTGCCTGTCGGCCTGAGCGAGCGTCAGGGGCGCGCGCCGACGGCGCCCGCGCCTGACCCCGCCGGGGCCCCTCCCGGCCGCCGGCGCAAGGGGCGCGGCCCACCGTGGCCGACGCTTGGCATAAATTAGCGCCATGGAACCGACCCCGGGCCTGGCGCCGCGCGCCGTGCTGTTCGATGCCTATGGCACGCTGTTCGACGTGTACAGCGTCGGCGTCGTCGCCGAGCGCCTGTTCCCGGGCGCCGGCGAGCGTCTCGGCATCCTCTGGCGCGACAAGCAGATCGAGTACACGCGGCTGACCTCGATGAGCGGCCAGGCGCGCAGCTTCAGCGACTGCACGCGCGCCGGCCTGCGCTATGCGGCGCGCCGCTTCGACCTCGCGCTCGACGACGCCGCCGAGCGCGAGCTGATGGGCGCTTACGAGCGGCTCGCGCCGTTCGCCGAGAACCATGCCGTCCTCGTCGAGCTGCGCCGGCGCGGGATCCGGGCCGGCATCCTCAGCAACGGCGACCCCGACATGCTGGAGGCGGTCGTCCGCCACGCCGGCTTCGCCGGGCTGCTCGACCCGGTCCTCAGCGTCGAAGGCACCGGCCGCTTCAAGACCGACCCGGCGACCTACGCGCTCGGCACGCGCGCGCTGGGCCTCGGCGCCGACGAGGTGCTGTTCGTCTCGAGCAACTGCTGGGATGCGATCGGCGCGACCTGGTTCGGCTACACCACGCTCTGGATCAATCGCTTCGGCCTGCCGCTCGACGAGCTCGGCGCCCGGCCGACGCGCATCGGCACCCAGCTCACCGACGTGCTCGGCTTTTTCTCCGACCCCCCTTTCCACAGCCTGCCAACGCCTTCCCCATGACCACGCTCACACTGCCCACCGGGCTCGCGATCAATGCAGCGATCCAGCCCGGGTTCGAGACCATCCTTGCCGCACCGGCGCTCGACCTCGTGGCCAAGCTTCATCGCGCCTTCGAACCGCGCCGGCGCGAGCTGCTCGCCGCCCGCGTCGAGCGGGCCAGGCGGCTCGATGCCGGCGAGCGTCCCGACTTCCTCGCCGCCACCGCCGCCATCCGCGCCGGCGACTGGAAGATCGCGCCGGTGCCGCCGGCGCTGCGCTGCCGCCGGGTCGAGATCACCGGCCCGGTCGACGCGAAGATGGTCATCAACGCCTTCAACTCCGGCGCCGATTCGTACATGACCGACTTCGAGGACTCGAACTCGCCGTTGTGGACGAACCAGATCCAGGGCCAGATCAACATCGGTCAGGCCATCCGCCGGACGCTGTCGTTCGACCAGCAGACCCCCGCCGGCAGCAAGAGCTACAGGCTCAACGACAACATCGCGACCTTGCAGGTGCGTCCGCGCGGCTGGCATCTCGACGAGAAGCACGTGACGGTCGACGGCCAGCGCGTCGCCGGCGGCATCTTCGA
>JBDSLQ010000415.1:0-34909 GCA_039916285.1 Caldimonas sp. | reverse complement strand
CGGCGGCGGGAGACTCGGTCGCCGATGCGCTCGCGCCGATCATCGCCAAGGGCTGGCCGCTCGCCACCGCCTACTCGCTGCTCGCCTGGTACGTGTTCGCGCCGCAGTGCCTGTCGACGCTCGCGGTTGTCAAGCGCGAGACGAACTCGTGGCGCTATCCGCTGATCATGGCGGCGTACCTGTTCGCGCTCGCCTACATCGCCTCGTTCATCACCTATCGCCTGACGCTCGCCCTCGGAGGCTGACATCCATGGCCCAGACCCTCATCGTCGTCCTGCTCGTTCTCGCCTGCTCGCTGCGCGCGGCGTGGATCCTCGCGCCCGCGGCGGCCCGCCGCGCAGTCGCCCGGGTGCTGCTGGCATGGCCGTTGCCGGGCGTGCTGTCGGCGCCACTCAGAAAGCACGCGCGGGCGGCGAAGGCCGGATGCGCCTGCGACGGCTGCGATGTCGCTCCCGCCAACGCGTCGCCAGCGGCGGCCGGCGTCGCGCCGATCACCTTCCACCGGCGCCCTCCACGCTGACGCGGCGCCCGTGCCATGTGCCGGGACCGGCGCTCGAGCCGCGTACGTTCTAGGAAACTTCGGCAGCGGCGTCTCAGCCGTCGCCCGCGAGGCTGACCGGCCGGCCGCGAAAGCCCGCGGAAGCGACGTCGATGCCCGTGGCGGGCTCGACCTTGACGGCGCAGTACTTGAACTCGGGAATCTTGCCGAACGGGTCGAGCACCGGGTTGGTCAACAGGTTGGCCGCGGCTTCGTAGTAGCAGAACGGGATGAAGATCGCGCCGCGCGGCGTGCCGTTGTCGACGCGGGCGTTCAACGAGACCTCGCCGCGGCGCGAGCGCACCGTAACGGGATCGCCCGCCTTCAAGCCCATCGCCTCGAGGTCGCTGCCGTTGAGCATGGCCACCGGGGTCGGCTCGAGCGCGTCGAGCACCTCGGTTCGCCGCGTCATGCTGCCGGTGTGCCAGTGTTCGAGCTGGCGCCCCGTGATCAGCACGAACGGGTAATCCATGTCGGGCTTCTCTGCCGCCCAGATGAGCTGGGCGGGAACGAAGCGGGCGCGGCCGTCACCGGTCGGGAAGTCGTCCTTGAAGACGACAGCTTCGCCCGGGTCGCCTTCGTTTTCGCACGGGTAGGTGACGGCGCTCTCGGCTTCGAGCCGCTGCCAGGTGATGCCGGCGATCGAAGGCATCGCCTGGCGCATCTCGTCGAACACCTCGCGCGGATGCGTGTAGGTCCAGTCGAGGCCGAGGCGTTTCGCCATCTCGACGACGATCCACAGATCCTGCCTTGCATCGCCCGGCGGAGTCAGCGCCTGACGACCGAGCTGAACGGTGCGGTCGGTGTTGGTGAAGGTGCCCGTCTTCTCGGGGAAAGCCGAAGCCGGCAGCACCACGTCGGCCAGATAGCAGGTCTCGGTGAGGAAGATGTCCTGCACCACCAGCATCTCGAGCTTGGCGAGCGCCTCGCGGGCATGGTTGACGTCGGGGTCGGACATGGCCGGGTTCTCGCCCATCACGTACATGCCGCGAATGGTTCCGGCGTGCACCGCGTCCATGATCTCGACGACCGTGAGGCCCGGCGTGTGATCGAGCCGCTGGCCCCACAGCGCCTCGAACTTGGCGTAGGCGGCGGCGTTGTCGACGCGCTTGTAGTCGGGCAGCATCATCGGGATCAGGCCGACGTCGCTCGCGCCCTGCACGTTGTTCTGGCCGCGCAGCGGATGCAGCCCGGTGCCCGGCCGGCCGACCTGGCCGGTCAGCATGCACAGGGCGATCAGGCAGCGCGCGTTGTCGGTGCCGTGGACGTGCTGCGAGATCCCCATGCCCCAGAGGATCATCGAAGCTCGAGAGGTCGCGAACAGCCGTGCCACGGTGCGGATGCTGTCGGCCGTCAGGCCGCAGACCGGCGCCATCGCCTCCGGGCTGAAGGCGGCGACGTTGCTGCGGATCTCGTCGTAGCCGGTCGTGCGGTCGGCGATGAAGGCTTCGTCGACGAGGCCTTCCTCGACGATCGTGTGCATCATCGCGTTGAGCAGGGCGACGTCGGTGTCGGGCTTGAACTGCAGGTAGTGCGTGGCGTGGCGGGCCAGCTCCGAGCGCCGCGGGTCGGCGAGGATCAGCTTCGTTCCCCGCCGCACGGCGTTCTTGATCCAGGTCGCCGCGACCGGATGGTTGACGACCGGGTTGGCGCCGATCAGCAGCACCACCTCGGCCTGCAGCACGTCCATCACCGGGTTCGACACCGCGGCCGAGCCGATGCCTTCGAGCAGCGCCGCCACGCTCGAGGCGTGGCAGAGCCGCGTGCAGTGGTCGACGTTGTTGTTGCCGAACCCCGTGCGCACCAGCTTCTGGAACAGGTAGGCCTCTTCGTTCGAGCACTTGGCCGAACCGAAGCCGGCGAGCGCGCGCGGCCCCTGCTCGTCGCGAATGCGCTTCAGCGTACCGCCGGCGAGCGCCAGCGCTTCTTCCCACGTCGCTTCGCGAAACACCGACAGCGGCTCGGCCGGGTCCATCGCGAAGTCGGCGCCCTTGGGGGCATCGCTCCTGCGGATCAGCGGCGTCGTCAGCCGGTGCGGGTGCGACACGTAGTCGAAGCCGAAGCGCCCCTTGACGCAGAGCCGCTCCAGATTGGCTGGGCCTTCGCGTCCTTCGACGCGAACGATCGTGTTGTCGGCGACGTGATAGGTGAGCTGGCAGCCGACGCCGCAGTACGGGCAGAGCGACGGCGTCGTCTTCTCGACCGGCTTCAGATAGGCCTCGTGCGCCGGCGCCAGCGCGCCGGTCGGGCAGGCCTGCACGCACTCGCCGCAAGCGACGCAGGTCGATGCACCCATCGGGTCGTCGAGGTCGAAGACGATCTTCGATCCGGTGCTGCGAAAGGCGTAGCCGATGACGTCGTTGACCTGCTCTTCGCGGCAGGCGCGAACGCAGCGCGTGCACTGGATGCAGGCGTCGAGGTTGACCGTCATGGCCGGGTGGCTGAAGTCAGGCGCGGGCTGTGCGCGCGGCACGAAGCGCGGCTTGCCGATGCCGAGCTTCTGCTGCCAGAGCAGGAGCTCGGAGTCGGGCTTGTAGACCTTCTGCGGCATGTCGCTGGCGAGCAGCTCGACGACGATGCGCTGCGACAGCACGGCGCGCTTGCTGTCGCTCGCTACCTCCATGCCGGCGCTCGGCGTGCGGCAGCACGACGCTGCCAGCACGCGCTCGCCCTTGATCTCGACGACGCAGGCGCGGCAGTTGCCATCGGGCCGGTAGCCGGGCTTGTAGCAAAGCCGCGGAATCGCCTCACCGTGCCGGTCGGCAGCTTCGAGGATGGTCTCGCCCACGTAGGCGCTGATCTCCTTGCCGTTCAGGCTGAAGGCGACCAGCGCCTGGTCCATCACCGCGTTGATCCGAGCATTCATGGCAACTCTCCAGGCGGTCCCGGTGACCGGCCGCCTCCAGAATCTATATTGATTTCGGACGCACGCTCATCCGAGCTCGTGCGGGAAATAGCGGACGACGCACTGCACCGGGTTCGGCGCGGCCTGGCCGAGGCCGCAGATCGACGCGTCAGCCATCGCCAGCGAAAGCTCGTCGAGCAGCGGCAGATTCCATTTCGGCTCGGCCAGCAGCCCCACCGCCTTCTCGGTGCCGACCCGGCACGGCGTGCACTGGCCGCACGACTCATGGGCGAAGAAGTGCATCAGGTTGAGCGCGGCGTCGCGGGCCCGGTCGTGCTGCGACAGGACGATCACCGCCGCCGAGCCGATGAAGCAGCCGTGCGGCTGCAAGGTGTCGAAGTCGAGCGGGATGTCGCCCATCGACGCGGGCAGAATGCCGCCCGATGCGCCGCCAGGCAGGTAGGCGTAGAGATCGTGCCCCGGCAGCATGCCGCCGCAGAACTCGTCGATCAGCTCGCGCACCGTGATGCCGGCCGGCGCCAGCTTGACGCCGGGCTCGGCGACCCGGCCCGAGACCGAGAACGAGCGCAGCCCCTTGCGCTCGTGCCGGCCCTGCCCGGCGAACCAGGCGCCGCCACGCTCGAGGACGTCGCGCACCCAGTAGAGCGTTTCCATGTTGTGCTCGAGCGTCGGCCGGTCGAACAGACCCACCTGCGCGACGTAGGGCGGCCTGAGCCGCGGCATGCCGCGCTTGCCTTCGATCGATTCGATCATCGCCGACTCTTCGCCGCAGATGTAGGCGCCGGCACCGCGCCTGAGCTGGATCGGCGGCAGCGGGCAGGGCGGGTTTTCGGCCAGCGCCGCCAGCTCGCGCTGCAGGATCTCGCGGCATCCGGCGTACTCGTCGCGCAGGTAGAGGTAGACCTCGGCGATGCCGACCGCCCAGGCGGCGATCAGCATGCCTTCGAGAAAGCGGTGCGGGTCGCGCTCGAGGTAGTGGCGGTCCTTGAAGGTGCCGGGCTCGCCTTCGTCGATATTGACGGCCATCAGGCGCGGCGCCGCCTCGCTGCGCACGATGCGCCACTTGCGGCCGGCCGGAAAGCCGGCGCCGCCGAGGCCGCGAAGGGCAGACGACTCGAGCTCGGCGATGACGTCGTCGGCCGTGCGTTCGCCGTCGATGCACGCGCGCAGCGTCGCATAGCCGCCGTCGGCGCGATACGCGTGCAGATCGATGTACGCGTCCGGCTCGTGCTCGGTCAGGCCGGCGTCGATCGCCTGCATCACCTTCTCGCAGGTCGCCTGCGCCACCGGGTGACGGCCGACCAGCACGGCCGGCGCCTGCTCGCAGCGGCCGACGCAGGGCGCAGCGATGACGCGCACGCCGCTGCCGGCGCTGGCCTGGAGCTTCTTCAGCAGCTCGCGCGCCCCGGCCATCTGGCACGACAGCGTCTCGCAGACGCGCACCGTGAGCGGCGCCGGGATGGGTTCGTCGTCCTTGACGACGAAGAAGTGGTGATAGAAGGTGGCGACCTCGTAGACCTCGGCCATCGCCAGCTTCATCTCTGCCGCCAGAGCCACAAGGTGGCGCGAGCTGAGATGGCCGTAGCGGTCCTGGATCAGATGCAGGTGCTCGATCAGGAGATCGCGCCGGCGCGGGGCGTCGCCGAGCAGCGCCGCAACATCGATCGCCGCCTGCGCATCGACCTGACGGCCTTTGCTTTCCTTGCGCGACTTGCGCTTGCCACCGAGCCGGGAGGTGTCGACGATGACCGGAGAAGGATTCATGAGCTGCGGTGGTTGATGAAGCCCAGAAGCGCAGCAGCAAACACCACGGCCGCCAGTTCGCGCCGTGCTTCGTGCAAGGCGCGTGCCATTGCAGCGTGTCGAGCCGAAGAATACGGAGCCGGCCGCGTCCGCTGCGGCGCTCGGGGTTTCGACTCGACGCGCTGGGGTTTCCGATCGAAACACGTGTTCGCGCTGCCGTCTGGCGCCCGGGTGCGGCGACCTTGGTACGTCGCATGCATCGGCACGATCATGACCACTGCGCTAGACCCGGGCGCTGCGAAAGCGGTGCTGCGCAAACGTCTGCATGCGGCCCGCGACATCCTGAGCGCGGCCGACCGGCAGCGCTTCAGCGACATCATCACCGACCTGCTCGTCGCCGATCCGGCGTACCGGCGTGCCGGCGTCGTCATGGCGTACATGACCTTCGGCAGCGAGTTCATCACCGAGCGCTTCGCGCAGGACGCGATCGCCGCGGGCAAGACGCTGGTACTGCCGCGGATCCGCCGCGCCGACATGAGCCTCGAGCTCTACCGCGTCGATGACCTCGAGCTCGATCTCGCCGCCGGCCCCTGGGGCATCCGCGAACCGCGCCCCGAGCGTTGTCGCCCGGTTGATCTCCAGGCACTCGACTTCGTTCTGCTGCCCGGCCTGGGCTTCGATGCGGCAGGCCATCGACTCGGCTACGGCCGCGGCTTCTACGACCGCCTGCTGGCGCCGCGCAAGGCGGAGACGCCATTGGCCGCGGCGGCGTTTTCCGTGCAGATGCAGGAGCTCATTCCCACCGTGGCGAGCGACGTTTCGGTCGACGTCGTCTTCACGGAGACGGCGACGCATCGGCGCACGCGGACCTGAAAGTCACGCACCGTCGGTGCGGCGGCACGCTGGCGGAGCCGAACGAAGCTCGGCAATCATCGGCCGCCGCGACACACCAGCCGACCTTTGGCACCGATGTTGCTCTCTTTGCGAAGTTTCACGCCTGCCTTTGGGACCCTCATGCCGAGCGACATCGAAATTGCGCAGAAAGCCAAGATGGTCAGGATCGCCGATCTGGCCAGGGAGCGGCTCGGCATCGCCGACGAGCACCTGGAGCCGTACGGGCACTACAAGGCCAAGGTGTCGCTCGACTACCTCGCATCGCTCGAGGATCGGCCGCTCGCCAAGCTGATCCTCGTCACCGCCATCAGCCCGACGCCGGCGGGCGAGGGCAAGACGACGACGACGGTCGGGCTCGGCGACGCGCTGAACCGCATCGGCAAGAAGGCCATCATCTGCCTGCGCGAGCCGTCGCTCGGGCCGGTGTTCGGAATGAAGGGCGGCGCGGCCGGCGGCGGCTTTGCGCAGGTCGTGCCGATGGAAGACATCAACCTGCATTTCACCGGCGACTTCAACGCCATCCAGCTGGCCAACAACCTGCTCGCGGCGCTGATCGACAACCACATCCATCACGGCAACGAGCTCGGATTCGACCTGCGCCGCATCACCTGGAAACGCGTCCTCGACATGAACGATCGCGCCCTGCGCGACGTCACGATCGCCCTTGGCGGCCCCGGCAACGGCTTTCCGCGCCAGGACGGCTTCGACATCGTCGTCGCTTCGGAGGTGATGGCGATCTTCTGCCTCGCCACGTCGCTCGTCGACCTGAAGGAGCGGCTAGGCAACATCGTCGTCGGCTACACGCGCGAGCAAAAGCCCATCACCGCGCGCGAGCTGCAGGCCAACGGCGCCATGACCGTTCTGCTGAAGGATGCGCTCAAGCCCAACCTCGTGCAGACGCTCGAGAACAACCCGGCGTTCATCCACGGCGGCCCGTTCGCCAACATCGCGCACGGCTGCAACTCGGTGATCGCCACCAATGCCGCGTCGCGGCTCGCCGACTACGTCGTCACGGAGGCAGGTTTCGGTGCCGATCTCGGCGCCGAGAAGTTCATCGATATCAAGTGCCGGAAGTCGGGACTGCGCCCCGATGCGGTGGTGATCGTCGCGACGATCCGTGCCCTCAAGTTTCACGGCGGCGTCGACTTGAAGGCCTTGAACGAGGAGAACCTGCAAGCGCTCGAGAAAGGCATCGCCAACCTCGAGCGGCACGTCAACAACGTTCGCAACCACTACGGGCTTCCCTGCATCGTCTCGATCAACCACTTCACCTTCGACACCGACGCCGAGATCGCGCTGCTGAAGAAAAAGATGGCGCACCACGACGCGCCGGTGATCGTCGCGCGCCACTGGGCCGAAGGCGGCAAGGGCGCCGAAGACGTCGCCAGGGCCGTGGTCGAATTGATCGACACGAAACCGTCAGACTTCAAGTTCGTCTACGAGGAAGAGATGCCGCTGTGGGACAAGATCAAGGCCGTCGCCACCAAGATCTACGGCGCTGCCGAAGTGACGGCCGACAGCAAGATTCGCGGGCAGATCAAGAAGCTTCAGGACGACGGCTACGGCCACTACCCGATCTGTGTCGCCAAGACCCAGTACTCGTTCTCGACCGACCCGTCGCTGCGCGGCGCGCCGAGCGGCCACGACATCAACGTGCGCGAGGTTCGCCTCGCCGCCGGGGCTCAGTTCGTCGTCATGGTCTGCGGCGACATCATGACGATGCCCGGCTTGCCGAAGCGGCCGTCGTCGGAGCGAATCGATATCGACGAGAGCGGCAAGGTCGTGGGCCTGTTCTGATCGCAGCCTCGATCCTCCCCCGAACCGCCTTTGCCACCTTGTTTTGCCAGGCACGCAGTGGGCACGCCGATGTTTCAGGGCGAAACGTGGTATCTCTCGAATGGAGTCGGCCTGGTCGGCCGTGGGCAGAACTCGAAGTGCCCGCAACGCGGCAGGCTGGCGCATAACCTGCTAAAAATTTACCTGATCATCGGCAGGCGTCCCCCCTGGCGCGGCCTTTGATTCCCGTCGGCGTACACCGCGACGATTGAAACTAGGAGATACCCTCATGTCACGCAATTCAGTCGAGTGGGTGAAGAAGCCCAACTTCCCCGATACGCATTACGTCGACACCAAGATTTACACCGACGAGACGCTGTTCCAGGAAGAACAGAAGAAGATCTTCGGCAAGTGCTGGATCATCGCGTGCCACGAGTCGGAGCTGCCGAACGCGTTTGACTATCGCACCTTCCATCATCCGAACGGCACGCCCTTGATCGTCGTTCGCGGCGAGGACATGACGGTGCGGTCGTTCTACAACATCTGCCCGCACCGCGGCAACACGCTGCTCTACGACCCGGTCGGCAACGCCAAGCGCATCACCTGCATCTTCCATGCTTGGTCGTTCGACACCAAGGGCTCGTGCATCGACATCTCGCGCGGCAAGCAGGGCTACCAGGATCGCTTCACTTGCGAGAACGCGGGGCTGCGCGAAGTGAAGACTTCGCTCGGCTATGGTGGCTTCGTGTGGGTCAACACCGATGACGAATCGCCGAGCCTGCAGGAGTACATCGGCGACGCGATGGGACTGCTGGACGAAACCCTGAGCATGCCGCTCGAGGTGTTCCATTACCACAAGGCCGTGGTCGACACGAACTACAAGCTGTGGCACGACACCAACAGCGAGTTCTATCACGACTACATGCACTACTTCAACCGGGCCACGGGCATGCTCCAGCCCGGCTACTTCGACCGCGCCTACACGGGCTATCCGAATGGCCACGCTTCGGTCGGGTCGATGGAGATCAAGTACGACGCCTACGACGGCGGCAAGGCGCGCGGCGTGGGCTGGCCGGGGCTTGCTCCCGGCGGTTGGGTGTTGATCGACATCTTCCCGGGCATGACCTACAACCTGCGCACTTCGGTTCTGCGCATGGACACGGCCATCCCGCTGGGTCCCAACAAGCTGGTCATCGAGTTCCGCGGTCTCGGCCTCAAGTCCGACACCCCGGAGCAGCGCGCCGAGCGCGTCCGCGACCACAACACCATCTGGGGTCCGTTCGGTCGCAACCTTCACGAAGACCTGCTTGGCGTGCACGGCCAGGGCCGGGCCATGCGCGAAGGCACCGACAGCAAGTGGGTGATTCACGGCCGCGAAGAGAACATGACGATCCACGATGAAGGCGGCATGCGGCACTTCTATGCCGAATGGAGCAAGCGCATGGACAGGAAGGCCTACGACCCGTTCGGCACGGGCCGCGAGCCGGCTGGCGAGAAGGTCGACGCGCAGGCGTTGTCGAGCACCTGAGGGCTAAGCCGCTTCAAGGTGCATGGACCTTCGAGCGTTTTCGAAGGCCGACGCCAACAAATAACATCAGAGACCAAGCGTGATGCAAAGACAGACGATCGACGAGCTTGTCTATCGCTCGTGCATGCTTCTCGACGAGAAGAACTTCAACGGCTTTCTCGAGCTGTGTGATCCGTCGTTTCACTACGTGATCACCGCCTACAGTCCGGAGATCAGAAAGGACATGGTCTGGCTCGAGCACGACAAGACAGGTCTGAAGTCTCTCTTCAACAATCTTCCGAAGCACAACAGCGATCATTCACGACTGTCACGCCACGCCACGGTCTACACCGTAAGCGAAGAAGGCGAGGACGAGCAGCGCCGGGCCACCGTTGTCAGCGCCCTGCAGGTCTTCAGGACGACTCTTGACGGCGGCGCGACCGAGTTGTTCGCCGTCGGCAAACTGCACGACGTGGTGACCCTGGCCGGCGATGCCCCCAAACTGATCGACCGCAACGTGCGCCTCGAAACGCGCATGTTCGGCTTCGGCTTTCACATTCCGTTCTGAACCGCCGGTCAGCCACCTGTCTCTCCAGGCGATGAAAGTCCAACTCAATGCCCGCAACCGGGCGCATCACTTCGAGTCGAACGCCGAAGACAAGCTGCTCTACGCCGGCCTCAGCAATGCCGTCGATCTTCCCTACGAGTGCGGCAGCGGCACCTGCGGTACTTGCAAGGCGCGGCTGCTCTCCGGCGATATCGAAGACCGGTGGCCCGAGGCCCCTGGTCGCAAGTTCCTGAAGGAAGGCGAGTTCCTGCTCTGCCAGTGCGAGGCCCGCAGCGACCTCTCGCTCGAGGTTGCCGCCTTCGTACACACGATGGAGGCAGGCGCCTCCGTGCCGCAGCATTACAGCGGCCGCATCGTCGAAGCGAAGAAGCTCACGCGCGACGTGCTTTTTCTCGTCGTCGGGCTCGACCGGCCAATGGACTTCGACGCGGGACAGTTCGTGATGGCCAAGGCGGGCCCGGTCGCCGGCTACCGCGGCTGGTCGATGGTGAATTACGCCCGCAAGTCTGATCGGCTCGAGTTCGTCGTCAAGAACAAGATCGGCGGCGGCATCTCCGAGTGGCTCTTCAAGAGCGTTCTCGAAGGCGAGACGCTCGACCTGTTCGGTCCGCTCGGCAAGGCCACCTTCTTTCCGGCGCTGGCCAGAAACGTGCTCTGCATAGCCGGCGGCAGCGGCATCGCCGGCATGATGTCGATTCTGTCGCGGGCCGCCCATGACGGCTACTTCACCCAATATCGCGGCGACGTGTTCTTTGGCGTCCGCACTTTGGACGACGCGTTCTTTCTCGACGAGTTCACCGATCTGGTGAAGCGCTGCGGCGACAAGCTCTCGATCACCGTCGCCTTGTCCGACGAGCCGGTGCCGGACGACGCGGCCAGGCGCTGCCCGCAGCTCAAGTTCGACCAGGGCCTGGTCCACGAGGTCGCCGGCAAGCAGATGGCCGGCAAGTTCCAGAACGTGCGCGCCTATTTGGCAGGTCCGACGCCCGCGGTCGACGCATCGATCCGCATGCTGTTGCAGTCGAAGGTCTCGACCGACAACATCCGCTACGACAAGTTCAGCTGACATCACTCACAGCCCACGAATGAGCCGAGTTCACATCTGCAAGATCGCCGACGTTCCCGAGAACGGAATGAAGGGCTTCGACGTGGCCGGCAGGCGCGTGCTGATCGCGCAGTCGGGCGACGCGTACTACGCCTACCAGGGCATCTGCCCGCACCAGGAGGTCTGCCTCGACGAAGGCTTCTACGACGGCTCGGTGCTCACCTGCCACCAGCACCTCTGGCAATGGGACATCACCACCGGCGCGCCGGTCGGGCTCGCCGAGGCGCCGCTCGAGCGCTACGACGTTCAGGTCGACGACGGTGATCTCTACGTGGTGCAGGGCAGTGCCTTGCACTCGTCCGAACTGTTCGCCGGCGTGAGTGACGCCGCGCTGGCGAAGCTGAGCGAGCTGTGCCGGCGCGAAGAGCACGAGGCCGGCAGCGTGCTCTACGACGTCGGCGGCCCGGCCGACGACCTTTACATCCTGGAGTCGGGCCGGGTCGACTTCATGATCGGCCGCGGCGAGCGCACCTCGGCCGCCGGATTCATGCTGAAGAAGGGTGAGGTGTTCGGCTGGAACGCTCTGCTCGATGCCCAGCCGACTCGGATAGCCCGCGCCAAATGCCTCGAGCGCTCGGCGCTGCTTCGCCTCAGCGGCAAGGAAGCGCTGCGCGTGTTCGACGACGATGCCGTGGCAGGCTTCAACGTCATGCGCAACCTGTCGAACCTGATCACCCGCTACCTCACGCTTTCGGGCGCCAAGTAGATGCCACGTAGTTTCCTCTAGCCATGTTCTGCTCCCCTTGCCGCACACTGCGGCCTCCTGGAGTGCTCATTCGCCTCCAGTCCCATAACTAAAGATCGCCCGTACGGAACGCCTCCGGCGCCGATCGAAGGAGATGTCGATGAAGTCCTTCTTGCACCGCCTGGCAACGGGTGCGTTCGCCGCCGTTACTTTCGCCTTCGCCGCCTCGGTCGCGCCGCTCGCCTCGGCCGCTGACCTCGACTACGGCAAACCTGGAACGCCCGTCAACCTGGTGGTCGGCTATCAGCCCTACTACACCGAGTCGTGGTCGGGCGTCGTGATGCGCGGGAAGGAGCTCTGGAAGAAGTACCTGCCCCCAGGCTCGACCGTCGAGTTCCAGGTCGGTCTGCAGGGCGCGATCATCGTCAACGCCATGCTCGCGGGCAAGCAGCATCTGGGCTACATGGGCGACATGCCGGCGATCGTCTCGACGACCAAGCAGGACGTCACCGACGTTCGCCTGATCGCCATGCTCGGTCTCGGCCACGACCAGTGCAACATCTTCCTTGCACGCAAGGACGCGCCTAACTTCAAGTCCTCCAAGGAGGCGCTGGCCTGGCTTAACGGCAAGCAGGTGGCAGTGCCGAAAGGCTCGTGCACCGACCGCTTCGCGCAAGCGGTGTTCAAGAGGGAAAAGATAGAGCCAGGGTCGTACCTGAATCAGAACATTGAGGTCATCACCAGCAACTTCAGAGCCGGCAAGATCGACGCCGCGGTGATCTGGGAACCGACCGCTTCCCGGCTCGTGAGTGAGGGCCTGGCCAAGCGCATCGCCTCCGGCGCTTCGGTCGACGAGAACGACGCGGCCATCTTGGGTGCGCGCTACGACCTCATTAAGCAGCGTCCCGACGTCATCAAGGGCTGGCTCAACGCCGAGCTCGACGCCCAGCTCTATGCGGCCGATCCGAAGAACGCCCGAGAAGTGGCGAAGATGGCGGCGGGCCAGACGACCGGCTTCGACGAGAAGGTGATGTGGATGTCGCTTTACGGCAAGTACCCGGAGAACGAAGGTGGTGCGCCTGTCCGGGTCACGTATCCGTTCACTTTCACGCCGGCGTCGGTGGAGCTCATCAACCGGGCGGCGACATTCCTGAACTCGATCAAGAGCATCAACGTCGAGAAGCTTCGGCCCGAGGCCGTGATGCCCGAGCTCACGCAGGAGATCCTGAAGGAGCGCAATCTCACAGCGCCGATCGGCAAGATCACTGCCTTGCCGGAAAGCGAGTTCAAGTAATCGGCATCCCCCGGAACGAGCCGAGCCATTCGGCAAAAAGGTTGAGCCAATGAAGTACCTTGCGAGAACGCTGTCCCTGCTGGCGATATCGGCGGGTGCGGTCGCGGTATGCGCCGCCGCCGAGCCGATCAAGCTGACGGTCGGCTACCAACCGTACGACACCATTTCCTATTCGGCCGCGGTGATCCGGGCGCAGCAGCTATGGAAGAAGCACCTGCCGCCCGGCAGCGAAGTCGAGTTTGAGGCGGCATTGCAAGGATCGATCATCGTCAACCAGATGCTGGCCGGAAAGCAGCAGATCGGCTACCTCGGCGACATGCCCGCCGTCGTGGCGACGACCAAGCGAAGTCAGGCGCCGATCTCGCTGGTGGCGAACACGGGCTTTTCGCCGGGGCAGCGCTGCAATGTCATCATGGTCCGTGCCGACGCGCCCGACTTCAAGACGGCCGCCGAAGCCGTCAAGTGGCTCGACGGCAAGACCATCGCGACTCCCAAGGGAAGCTGCGCCGACCGCTTCCTCGGCAACGTGATCGCGAAGACGGGAATCAAGCCCGGGGCGGTGATGAACCAGTCGCTCGAAGTGTTGAGCACGAACCTGCGCGCCAAGAAGATCGATGCAGCCGTTCTCTGGGAGCCGACCGCGTCGCGAATCGGCAACCTGGTCGGCGAGGGCATCGCCAAGTATGTGGCCACCGGCAACTCGTTCGGCATCCCCGACTCCGGCTACATCGCGATGCGCGACGACCTGATCAAGCAGCACCCCGAGATCGTCCAGGCCTGGCTGAAAACGGAGATCGAGGCGCAGCGCTTCCTGCTCGACCCGGCGAACGCCGTCAAGGTGGCCGAGATCGTCAAGTCGCAGACCACCGGCATCACCGTCCCCATGGCGTGGTTCTCGCTGTACGGCGCGATCCCGCCGGCCGCTGGCGGCAGCCCGATTCGTGACGAGAAGCCCTTCGTCTTCGACGACCGGGTCCATGCCCAGCTCGACAGCATCTACAAGTTCCTGCACGAATCGAAGGTGATCGACGTCGACAAGGCACCGGCGGGAGCGCTCGACGATTCGTTCGCCCGCAAGGCCGCCAAGGCCTCGAACGCGACCCTGCCCTTGGGCTTGATAAAGGCACAAGATGTCGCCAACGCCCCCAAGTAGTCCGGCCGTGCTGCGCGGGCCCGTCGGCGGTAGCGAGGCGGGCGATGCGCCGGCGGCGGCAGACGGTCTCGTCGCCCGCCTGCTGAGACAGACGATGCCGTTTCAGGTTGTCTCCGACGAGATGCTGAAGTCGATCGAGAAGCTGGCCCGGTTCGCCTCCTATCGCGCCCGCGACGTCATCTACCGCGACGGCGAAAGGGCCGACGACGTGCTCGTCGTCGTTTCCGGCGAAGTGGAGCACACGCTCGCCAATGCCGAAGTCAATGCAAGTGAGACGGCAGAGGGTGAGCGCACCCGCGTGCTGCGCAACGGCAGCGTGTTCGGTTGGGCTGCCGTGCTGCAGGCCGACGAGCGTGTGCGCCTCGCCACCGTCACCTGCTTGAAGCCGACCGAAGTGATTCGTATCGACGGGCAGGCGCTGATGAACCTGCTCGGCACGGTGCCGACCACGCGTGACGTGGTGATGAGCCGCTTCGCGACCATGATCACCCGCGAATTCGGCGTGCCCTCGGCCGCGGCTGCGGTCGATCCCTCCGGCTCGGCGCCGGGCGCGACACCGACCGGGCAGCCGACGCACGCCACCGGCGTGACGCTGACGATGTTTCGTGTGGCGGCGTGGCTGAAGAGCCCAAGGCCCTATCTGATGCTGGTCGGCTTCGGCCTCTTCCTCGCTTTCTGGTATCTGGCCGTGGAGGTCTTGAAGCTGCCGCGCTTTCGCGACATGCCTGGGCTGACAGCCGTGCTGCGAGAGTGGTTCAGCAAGGATCCTGTCTACGGCCTATCGATCTATGTGCCGGAGTATTACGAGCACATCCTTGTCAGCCTGCGGCGAATCGGTATCGCCTTTCTGCTGGCAACAGGCCTGGGCGTTCCGCTCGGCCTCTTCCTCGGCTGGTCAACGAGATTTCGCGAGTACATCTTTCCGGTCTTCGAGACGCTACGGCCGATTCCGATCCTGGCCTGGGTGCCTTTGTCGATCCTGATGTTCAGCGGCACCGAGACGCCGGTCATCTTTCTGACCTTCCTGGCGTCGTTCTTCGCGACGGCGCTGAACACGATGCTGGGTGTGCAGTCGATCGACGAGTCTTACACCCGCGCCGCCGACTGCCTGGGCGCGAGCAAGTTCCAGGTGTTCATGCACGTGATCGTTCCCGGCGCGATGCCCTTCATCTTCACCGGCCTGCAGATCTCGGTCGGCGTTGCCTGGTTCTCTCTGGTTGCCGCCGAGATGGTGTCGGGGCAGTTCGGCCTCGGCTACGTCATCAACACCTCGTACACGATGGTTCGCTACCCGACCATCGTCATCGGCATGATCACGCTCGGCGCGGTCGGCTACATCACGAGTGCGATCGTGCGCGTGATCGGTGACCATATGATGGAATGGCGCCTGCGAGAGCTCGCCATCGGGGGCCGCTGATGGACGCAGCCCTGTCCACTGCCGCTGCCGTTCCACTCGGGCGAAACCGCGCCCGGCACGGCGCCCTCCGCATCGACGACGTCGTCAAGATCTACGACCCCGACGGCGCGGCGGTGATGGCCGTCGACCACTGCACCCTCGACATTCCGGCTGGCGAGATCTGCATGATCGTCGGGCCTTCGGGTTGCGGCAAGACCACCCTGCTCAATGCCATCGCCGGCTTCCACAGCATCACCTCTGGCGAAATCCGCCTTGACGGTGAGTTGCTTTGCGGCGGCGGCAAACCGATGGCCGATCCGGGCCCGGACCGCATCGTCGTGTTTCAGAACGGCGCCCTGTTCCCCTGGAAGACGAACCTCGAGAACGTCGCCTTCGGTGCCCTCATGCAGGGCAAGATGAGCAAGAAGGAAGCGTACGAAAAGGCGCGCGGCATGATGGCCGATGCGGGCCTGAGCGGTTCGGAGAGCAACTTCCCCGGCGAAGTGTCTTCCGGCCTGCGTCGCCGCGTCGAGATCGTTCGTGCCTTGATCAACGACCCGAAGGTGCTGCTGTTCGACGAGCCGTACCGGGCGCTCGACTCGCTGACCAAATCGGTCATGCATGAGGCGCTGCTCGAGATTTATTACCGCAACAACGTCACCATCTTCTTCATCACGCAC
Source organism: Caldimonas sp. (assembly GCA_039916285.1). Taxonomy (GTDB): domain Bacteria; phylum Pseudomonadota; class Gammaproteobacteria; order Burkholderiales; family Burkholderiaceae_C; genus Schlegelella_A. Next base: position 18,704 of record JBDSLQ010000415.1, on the reverse strand, counting down.
GACCTCGAAGAGGCGATCTTCCTCGGCCACCGCCTCGTCATCATGACCGCGCGGCCGTGTCGGCCGAAGCAGATTCTCGAGGTCGACATTCCGCATCCGCGCGACTACGGCGTACTGACGTCGAAGCGCTTTCGCGAGCTGATGGAGCAGACGATCGATGCCGTGCACGAAGAGGCGCGCAAGTCCTTCGAAGCCGGCGAGAAAGAGGGTTAGGCGAATGGCCAGTTTGCGCAAGAAGGTCTTCAGCCGCGCCACCTTGCGCGCCGTCATTGCCCTGACGGCGTTCGTGGTGTTTTGGGAAATCGGCGCGCGGTCGAAGCTGTGGCTCGGTTTCACGATGCCCTGGATCGGCCACGTGCCGGCGCCGACGGCCGTGCTGGCAACCTGGGCCGGCTTGGTCGGCGACTGGACGTACTGGCAGAGCTGGTACCTGAGCCTGCTGCGCGTACTGGCCGGCTTCCTTGCCGCCATGCTCGTGGGCATTCCGCTCGGGCTGCTGATGGCGGTCAGCCGCGGCTTCAACGACACGTTCTTTCCCACCTTCGAGATCCTGCGGCCGATCCCGCCGCTGGCCTGGGTTCCGGCGTCGATCATCTTCTGGCCGACGCAGGAGCTGTCGATCACCTTCGTCACCTTTCTCGGGGCGTTCTTCACCGTCGTCATCAACGTGCTCGGCGGCGCCAAGTCGATCGACGTGCGCTATTTCCAGTCGGCGCAGGCGATGGGTGCCTCGCAGTGGGACATCTTTCGCCGCATCGTCCTACCCGGAACCCTGCCCTCGATCGTCGTCGGCTCGGCGGTCGGCATGGGCATCACCTGGGAGGTCGTCGTCGCCGCGGAGATGATTTCCGGCGGCGGTGGCGGCGGCGGCAGCGGCGGCGGCCTCGGCTACTTCATCTGGAACTCGTACGTCGGCGGCGCCTACGAGCAGATCGTTGTCGGCATGATCAGCATCGGCATCGCTGGCTACATCTGCAGCGAGGCGCTGCGAACGCTCGGCGGCTATCTCACACCCTGGATCAGGACCCGCTGAGGCGAAGGCAAATTCCATGGCCACTTCCACACAGGCCGCTGCGTCGGCACCGAAAATCCGGGCCGGCGAGATCAAGGTCTCGGGCGTCAACAAGTCGTATGGCGAGGGCGCTTTCGCCAAGTCGGTGGTCGACGACTGCTCGTTCACCATCGAACGCGGCAAGCTCACGGTGATGATCGGCCCGTCGGGGTGCGGCAAGAGCACCCTGATCCGGCTGCTTGCCGGTTTCGAGAAGCCGACCCGCGGCACGATCACGCTCGACGACAAACCGATCACCGGCCCCGGCAAGGACCGGCTAGTCGTGTTTCAGGAAAGTGCGCTGTTTCCCTGGATGACGACGTACGACAACATCATGTACGGCCCACGCGCCCGCGGTGAAGACACGAAAGACGCGCGAGCACTCGCCGAAACCCTGCTCGACAAGGTGGGACTGCGCGCCTTCCGCAAGAAGTACCCGACCCAGCTCTCGGGCGGAATGCAGCGCCGCGCCGAGCTGGCCCGGGCGATGATCAACAACCCGCAGATCATGATCCTCGACGAGCCCTTCCGCGGGTTGGACGCGATGTCGAAGGAGCTGATGTGGGAGTACTACGCGGCACTCTACGAGGAGTCGCGCCGAACCAATTTCTTCGTCACCACCGACATCGACGAGGCTATCTTTCTCGCCGACCGCCTGCTCATCATGACCAACGTGCCGACCCGGGTGCGCGCGGTGGTCGAGGTCGACATCCCGAGGCCGCGCCGCCTTGCCGACATGGTCGACGACGACCGCGCCAATGCCGTCAAGATGGAAGCCCTGTCGCTGCTGCACGAAGAGGCGATGAAGTCGTTCGCGGGCGGCAGCAAGGCGGCGGCCGACTTCGTCGACGCCTACTCGAAGCGCCTGCGGGCGCCGGCGCAATGAGGCGGGGACGTCATGGACTCGAGCGCATGGTCGTGGCTGCTCGCCCGCGAGCTGACGATCGGCTTCGCCCTTGCAGGCGGCGCCGCGTCGATCGCGGCGATGGTTCTGCAGCTGCAGCGCAGCGCATCGCCGTTCTGGGTGCGCCGCCTGAACCTGCTCGCCTACGCGTTCATGGGCGTCAGCATCGTGCTCTTCATCGTCCGGGGTGTCGTCTGACCCATCGTTGGCCCACGCACCTTGAAAGCCAGAGCTCATGACTGCAAAGATCATCGACGGAAACGACATCGCCCGGCGCGTTCGTGCCGAATGGAAGCACCGCGTCGAGGCGCTGCGCGAGCAGGGCATCGTCCCCGGCCTTGCCGTCGTCATCGTCGGCGCCAACCCTGCATCGCAGGTCTACGTGCGCCACAAGACCAAGGCCTGCAGCGAAATCGGCATCCACTCCGAGAAGCACGAATTTCCCGAAGACGCGCCGGAGCAGGAAGTGCTCGACGTGATCGCCAAGCTGAACCTCGATCCGGCGATCCACGGCATCCTCGTGCAGCTGCCCCTGCCGAAGCAGTTCGAGAGCCGCCGCCTGCTCGAAGCCATCGCCATCGAGAAGGACGTCGACGGCTTCAACCTCTACAACGTCGGCGCCCTGGTCGCCGGCGACACGGTGTTCCCGCCGTGCACGCCGTTCGGTGTCCAGTGCATGCTCGAGTACAGCAACATCCCGATCTCGGGACAGAACGTCGTCGTCGTCGGCGCCAGCAACATCGTCGGCAAGCCGATGGCCATGATGCTGATGAAGAAGGACGCGACCGTCTGCATCACGCACATCAAGACACGCGATCTGGCGCAGTTCACGATCCTCGCCGACATCCTCGTCGTCGCCGCCGGCAAGCCCAACCTCATCACCGCGCAGATGGTCAAGACCGGCGCCGTCGTCATCGACGTCGGCATCAATCGCCTGGCCGACGGCCGCCTGGTGGGCGACGTCGATTTCGAGGCGATTCGCGAGAAAGCTTCGTACATCACGCCGGTTCCCGGGGGCGTCGGGCCCATGACGGTGACCATGCTGCTCGTCAACACGATCGAATCGGCCGAGCGCTTCGCTGCGGCCGGGCACAAGGCACGAACGGCACCGCCGCTCGCTGCCTAGAAGCGGCCGCGCGACAACCGCAATCTCGCGCCAGCCCGATCGCGTCAAGCGCTGGACCTGCCTCCCGTCGTGCCTGCGTTTCCCGGCCCCAGCGTAGCGCTACGCGCAATCTTTCCCGTCACCCGCTGGTGGCGTCTCGTGACGAAGCGCACCCTGCGCTTCGATGCGATCGCCGGTCTTTCGGGGGCGATCCTCGTGCTCCCGCAGGCGATCGCCTACGCCACCATCGCCGGGATGCCGGTGCAATACGGGATCTACGCTGCGATGGTTCCGGCGGTCGTCGCCGCGCTCTTCGGATCGTCCTGGCATCTCGTCTCTGGGCCGACGGCGACGGTGTCGATCGTCGTCTTCTCGACGTTGAGCCCGCTGGCCGTTCCGGGCAGCCCGCAGTACGTGGCGCTCGCACTGGCGCTGACGTTCGTGGCTGGCGCCTGCATGCTGATCATGGGGATCATGCGGCTGGGAAGCCTGGTGAACTTCGTCTCGCATACGGTCGTCATCGGCTTCACCGCCGGGGCTGCGGTGCTGATCGCGACCAGCCAGCTGCAGAACTTTTTCGGGCTGCGCCTGACCCAAGGCACTTCATTCGCCGACACGATCGCCGAGTTCTTCCGTCAGCTCGCGAATGTCAACGGCTACGTCACGGCTGTCGCTGTCGTGACGCTGCTCTCAGGTCTGCTCATCAAGCGCTACGCGCCGCGGCTGCCTTACATGATCACGGCGATGCTGATCGCCAGCGTATTCGCTGCGGTACTCGATCACTTCTTCGGCAACGCCCGCACCGCGATCCAGACCGTCGGCGCCCTGGCGGCCGGGCTGCCGCCGCTGTCGACGCCCGATTTGTCGTTCGACGTGATCCAGAAGATCGGCCCGAGCGCCGTGGCCGTCGCCCTGCTCGGCCTTACCGAAGCGCTGTCGATTGCGCGTGCCGTGGCGTCGAAGTCGCACCAGCGCATCGACGGCAATCAGGAGTTCATCGGTCAGGGCCTCTCGAACATCTTCGGGAGCCTGTTCTCCGCTTACGCAACGAGCGGTTCGTTCACGCGCAGCGGGCTCAACTACGACGTCGGTGCCAAGACGCCGCTGGCGGCGGTGTTCGCCGCCTGCTTCCTGCTCGCCATCGTTCTCTTCGTGGCGCCGCTCGCAGCGTATCTGCCCGTTGCCGCGATGGCCGGCGTCCTGCTCATGGTGGCGTACGGGCTGATCGACGTGCCGGCGATCCGCTCGATCATCCGCACCAGTCGCGCCGAGACCGCCGTCCTCGCCGTCACATTCGTCGCGACGCTGCTGATCGATCTGCAATTCGCGATCTATCTGGGCGTGATGCTATCGCTCATGCTGTTCCTCAATCGCACGTCGCGGCCAGCGATCCAGTCTGCCGTTCCGGCACCCGGGCAGAACGCCTACCACTTCGTTCCGGGCGAAAACCAGCCGGAATGCTGCCAGCTGAAAATGGTCTTCATCGACGGGCCACTCTATTTCGGCGCTGTCGATCATGTGCAGCGGGGTCTCCTGGAGATCGACGCGACCAACCCGACCCACAAGCACCTGTTGATCCTGGCACCCGGCATCAACTTGGTCGACGCGGCAGGCATGACCTTGCTCGCCGATGAGGCGACCCGCAGGCGAGAAATGAACGGCGGGCTCTACTTCCATCGCCTCAAGCCCGAAATCGTCTCGTTGATGCGCCGCAGCGGCGCTATTGATCAAGTGGGAGAGGAGAACCTGTTCAACATGGGTCCGAACATCATCGATCAGCTTTACCCCCGACTCGACAGCGAAGTCTGCAGGCGTTGCAAGACGCGGATTTTTCGCCAGTGCAACATCGCGCTGCCGAATGGCGAACCACGCGCCGACCCGCAGCCTGCTACGAATCCGTAGGCCGAGCGCCCGTCAGGGTCGAGGCGCTTGTCGAGCACGGAAGGGAAGATCGACGAGCTCGCCGCCACGGCCGTCTTCGATCCGCACCGTGTCTGCGGCATGGTGGCGTCGATCGACCAGCGCAAGGCCGAGCGTGCACCCGAACAGCGGCGAGTGCGCTTCACTGGTCAGGCGAATCGGGCCGAACGTACGCGCGTGTCGAGCGCGGCAGTCGAGGCCCGGCACGATGCGCACGCCCTTCAGGCGCCGCGATGCGGCTGCTGCTTGCGCCAATGCCCGCTGACCGATGAATCCGTCGGGCTCGGATCGAACCAGTCGTTCGAGGCCAAGCTCGGCCGGCCATACCGGCTGCGCCAGCTCATGGGCGAAGTGGATGAAGCCGGCTTCGATGCGCAAGCCGTCGGCCGCCTCCATGCCGCACTCGCGACGCTTGCCATCGAAGGGAGTCGAGGCGAGCCGCGACCAGAGCGTGACCGCATGGTGGGACGGCACGAGCAGCTCGTAGCCGAGCTCGCCCGTGTAGCCGAGCCTGGCAATCCAAATCGGCTGGCCGTCGAGCCGCTGCTGCCGAAAGCCGAAGTAAGGCAGGTCGGTGACGCGCTCGTTCAGTGCCTGCTCAACCAGCCGGGCGCTCGAGGGGCCTTGCACTGCGATGGTGGCGTGCCGGTCGGACATGAACGCGAGCTCCATGTCATGGGCGCAGGCCTGACGCTGTATCAAGGCCGCGTCGCTGCGCCTGCCGGTGAAGAGCCAGAAAAGATCAGCAGCGACGCGCCAGACCGTCGCGTCGACGAATACGCTGCCGTCGTCCCGGCAGATCAAGGTGTAGCAGATCGTCCCCGGTTGCATCCAGCGCAGGTCTCGCGTCTGCAACTGTTGCAGGCAGTCCAGCGCTCGCGGTCCTCCGAAGGCCCACCAGCCCATGAAAGAGAAGTCGAAGATCCCCGCACCCTGACGCGTTGCGAGGTGCTCTTCGACGGCGGTCGAAAAGCGCAGGCAGACCGAGCCGCCGCTCGGCAGCTCCGCCTGCGCCAGGCCTCGTTCGCCGAACCAGGTGCCGAGCGTCGCCGCCTGCGGCGATGCGGCAGGCACGGCGTCACCCGCCATGGCCGGCGCGAATCAGGATCACCGCTCCAGAAACGATGCAGAGCCAGGCCGCGATGCGTCGCAGCTGCTTCACGTCGACGCGGTGCGCAACGACGACGCCGGCCGCGACGCCGGCCAGCTCGAACGGCACGATCAGCAGCGCCGTGGCGAAATCGATGCTGCCGTAGCGCAGGTTCGCAGCGGTCCCCGATGCGGCTGAAATCACCTGCAGCACCTGGCTGACGCCGATCGACAGCAGCGGATCGAAGCCCAGGGCCAGCATGAGCGGCACGGAGAAAAGCGGCCCGCCGGCGCCGGTCAGCCCCGAGCCGAAGCCAGCCGCTGCGCCGACGCCGAGCAGCAGGAGCGTTGGCGCGCCCGTCCGCGAGCGTTGCGGCGGCCGCCAAAGCGGCATCAACACGTTGATTCCCGCGAACACGATGACACTGCCGATGATGCGCGCCAGCACGACGCCTGTCGTCAGCGAGTTGACCCAGGCACCGAGGAAGCTGAACGGCAAAGCGCCGGCGCACACGACGAGCGCCATGCGCATGTCGATGCTGCCGCGCCGCGCGAACAACCATGTGCTCAGCGCACCGGTGAAGGCGAAGGTGAAGAGCGCCGTCGCACTGGCGGTGTGGATATCCATGTCGCCCAGCGCCACCAGCGCCGGAACGAGGAGGATGCCGCCGATGCCGACGGCGCCGATGAGCAAGCCGACCAGGACTGAAGCAGCGGCCAGCGCGGCGATCATCGGTCTGCTTCGTGGTTGCCGTGCCGCTTCGGCCGGCATCCGAGCGAAAGGCCAGACGCCGCTGCAGCGATGCCGCTCAGCCGGTCACGAGCGACGTGATCGTGCCGGTCGTGATGAGGCTGACGCCGGTCATGATCGCGTAGCCCATCGAATGGTCCGCGTCCATCAGCTGAAGCAGGGCATCACCGTCGATCGCGGCGACGCAGCACTCGGTGGCGCAGAACGCAGTACCCATGCGCCGCTGACAGCCACGAACGAGAGCGGCCCAACCGAACAGCTCACCGCGCCGGATGATGTCGCCGGCCGCTGCGGTGCGGCCGCCGACCGGCAAGTGGAACTTGACGACACCAGCGACCAGCACATAGCAATGTGCGGCGGTGTCGCCGAGGGCGTAGATGTCGCTGTGCGACGGAAACGTCCGCAGCCGGGTGATATCTGCGATCCCGGCACGCTGCCTCGGCGCGAGCGGCGCGAAGAACGCCGCCTGCTCGATCACCGCCGAAACCGGCGGCGAAACGGCGATCCGCGCGCCGAGCTGCGACATGGCTACTTGCCGACAAGCTTGTGGAACTTCTCGAGCTCGTCTTCCTTCATGAAGACCGTGTGTTCCTTGCCGGGATAGCGGCGGTTCTTCACGTCGTCGATGTATTCGTTGTAGCCCTTCTCGATGATGGGCACCAGGTCGACGTAGATCTTGGAGTGCCGCGGCGTGTGCTTCTCGTAGAGGTGGAAGAGATCCGACCCGATGATGTGCACGCCGTCCGACGTATTGCCCGAGCCGAGGCTGATCACCGGGACATCGAGGGTTTCAGCCAGGTATTGCGAAACCTCGGTCGTCACCACTTCGGTCATGATCGAAAAGCATCCTGCTTCGACGAACGCACGGGCGTCGTCGACCAGTTCCTTCGCTCGCTGGGCGGTCTTGCCCTGGGCCGCGAAGCCGCCGAGTTGCGGCATGCGCATCGGGCAGATGCCGATATGGCCCTGCACCGGAATACCGGCCTTGACGATCGCTTCGATGTTCTTCGCGTGGTGTACGTTGCCTTCGCACTTCATCACTTCGGCGCCGGCCTTGGCCACGTACTGCGCTGCGTTGTCGACGGCATGCTGCTCCGAAAGGTGGAAGCTCATGTAGGGCATGTCGACCATGCGTAGCCCGTACTGCGAGCCGCGCTTGACGGCCTGCGCCATGAACATCACTTCCTCGAAACTCACCGAGGTCGTCGCCTCATGGCCGAACAGCACCATGCCGCCGGTATCGCTGACACAAAGGATATCGATGCCGAGACGGTCGGCAATGATGGCGTTCTCGTAGTCATAAACTGCAAGCTGGACGATCGGCTCCTTCTTTCTCTTCTTTTCGTTGAGCATCGGGATCGTCATCTTCTTGCGCTTTACGGCTGCGGCGGACGCAGGTGCTTCGGCCATGGGGTGCCTCCTGAGGTTTGTGGGGACGGCGTCGAGTCGACGACGGTCCGGTCACGCAAATCGCGTGCCGAGATCAAGCCTGCGCCTGAAGGAAAGAGAGCGGCGATCGCGGCGACGGCCGGCGAGGGAACGGTTTCCGATCGAAACGCAGCAGGTTCAGGACGACACGTGCTCGTACCGCCGTCACCCGGCGCTGGCGACGCCTGCGTTGCGCGCTGATGCCCACTTGCGCCGACGCACCCACAACGCCTTGCGGCCGATCCCGAGCATCCGGGCCAGCTCGATCTCGCTGTGCGCGCCCTGATGCTTGAGGACGATGTTGCGGATGTATTCCTCGACCGGCAGCGGGTGCTCTAGAAGGTCGGCCATCAGCGGCGGCTGGCTGACGGCAAGCGGCGTATCGACGATGTCGTCGTAGGCAAGCACGTCGGAGTCGCTCAAGATGGCCGCGCGCTCGATGAGGTTCTGCAGCTCACGCACATTGCCGGGCCACCGGTAGGTCTTCAGAAAGCTCGTGAAGCTTGCATCGAGATGACGAATGCGCTTGCCGATTTTCTTCGCGTAGTAATCGATGAAATGCTTGACGAGCAGATTGACGTCGCCCTCGCGCTCGCGCAGTGGCGGAACCGCGATCTTGATGACGTTGAGGCGGTAGAACAGGTCTTCGCGGAACTCGCCGCGCGACATGGCTTCCTTGAGGTCCTTGTTGCTGGCGGCGACGAAGCGAACATCGACGCGGCGGGTTTCCTTGCCGCCGATGGCCCGCACCTCCTTTTCCTGCAACGCGCGCAGCAGCTTGACCTGCATACCGACAGGCAGCTCTCCGATCTCGTCGAGGAACAAGGTTCCGCCGTGCGCCTCGACGATCAATCCCTCGGATGCGGCGGTCGCGCCCGTGAATGCGCCTTTGACATGGCCGAACAGTTCTGACTCGACCAGCTCGGCCGGGATCGCGCCGCAATTGACCGGCACGAATGCCCCGTTGGCCCGGCCGCTCTGCGCGTGGATGGCCTGGGCAACGAGCTCCTTGCCGGTGCCGCTTTCACCTTGGATGAACACGGTGGCATCGGTCGGCGCGACGCGTCGAATGAGGTCGAGCACGCGCTTCATGGCGGCGCTCTCGCCGATGATGGTGTTGCCGGCGTAGGCCTTTTGCAGATTGCGCTTCAGGGCAGCGTTCTCGCGCCTCATCTTGCGCTCGTCGAGCGCCCGGCCCACGGCGTAAGCGAACTCCTCGTTGTCGTAGGGCTTGATGATGTAGTCGACGGCGCCTTCGCGCAGCGACTGCACGGCGCTCTCCACCGACGAGAAGCCGGTCATCACGATCACAGGCGGGCTGTTTTGCGTGTCCTTGACGGCGGCGATCACATCAAAGCCGCTGCCGTCCTGCAAGCGCAGGTCGGTGATGACCAGATCGAATTCCGAAGAGACGGCACGCCTGATGCCCTCTTGCGTGCCGGCCGCAGCGCTGACAGCGTAGCCCCGAGACGTGAGCAGCATCTCGAGTGCCTGGCGAACCTCGTCGTCGTCTTCGATGACGAGAATGCGTTCGCAGCGCTGTGCATCGCGCCCGGGTTTCGGCGTACTTACGATGACGCCCCGCGCGGGCCGGCTACCTTGGCCAGCGGAAAGTGGAGCTCGAACAGCGAGCCGCCGGCGGGGCCGGCCTTGATGGTGATGCGCCCCTTGTGCTCCTGCATGATCTCGTTGCAGATCGCCAGACCGAGCCCAATGCCGTCACCTCCCGATTTGGTGGTGAAGAACGGCTCGAACACCCGGCTGAACTGCGACTCGGCGATGCCGGGCCCGGAATCACCGATGCACACACTCACCTCGCCATCGGTGCAGGTCGTGGCGACGGTGATGGTTCCATGCCCGTCGCAAGCCTGAGCCGCATTGAGAAACAGGTTGAAGAAGACCTGCTGTGCCTGGTCCTGGTTGCCCACCACGATCGCCCTCGGGTCGCGCCGGTGCGCAACCTGCATTGCCGTGCCGCAACGATCGTAGCGCAGATGGAGAAAGGCATCGTCGACGGCGCTGTCGATCGAAAACGGCGAACGCGCGCTCTCGCCGACGCGAACGAAGCTCGTCAACTTGCGCGTGATGAGCAGCAGTCGGCGCGTGCTTTCGGCGATCAGGCGAATGCCCTTTTGCCAGACGTCTTCGGAGACGCCGTGCTTGGACTCCATGATCTGCACCATCGAGCTGATCGCCGCGAGCGGCCCGTTCGCTTCGTGCGAAACGCTCGCGAGCAGGAAGCCCAGCGACGCGAGGCGGGCATTCTGGGCGTAGCCGAGCTCGAGCTCGTGCAGCCGCGTTTCGTCGACCACGATCAACGCAGAGGCGGCGCCCCGGCGCACCGTGTGCAGGCGCTCATGAACCGCGCCGTCCGCTGCCTGCCGCGTCACCTCCACCTGGAGGGGCTCGGGCCATGGCGGATCGCCCGGCAAGGCGGCGCTGTATTCCGGAAACAGCGTCCGAATGTGCCGCTCTTGAGTCCCGTTCAAGTGCAGGCTTCGGGCCGCCATCGCTGCGTTGAGATGCGTCACCTGCCCCGAGTCGGAGATGACGGCTGCCGGCCAGGGAAGCATGTCTGTGAGCGTCTCCAGCGAGCCTGAGGCTGCATAAGCCAGCGAATCGAAGCGGCGGCTGGATGGAAGCAGGTGCTCTTGCGGCATGTCGCTGCCAAGAATAGCCCGGCCGTCGCGGCTGGCAATACAGACAAGCGATATCCAAGGAAGCGGCTGGGCGGATCACGCAGTCGGGCATGCCAACCGCTGGGCTGCGCTCGACGTGTCAGGATGCCCTCAGACGTCAGCTCCCAGACCAACGATGGTGGCCGACCGTTGGTCGCGATGGCGTCGCGGGTAGCTTCGTGATGCGCCATGTCAACGACGACCTCGGGCCGCGTCGGAGACGTTGGAACTGCCCAGGAAGCGTCGCCTCAGCGAGCCGCACCGCGGCGACATGGTCGAGCCCCAGGGAGATCGATTTCGATGAATGCTGCCGATCCCTTCGTGCAGGGCATCGAGCGCGCCGGCGCACCCGCCACGCGGACCTCAGTTTCCGAAGGAAACGCCCTCGCCTGCCAATGGAAACGCCGCCCCGACAACGGGTTGGACGACGCTGCTTTCCATCTCGCAGCCGACCGCCGCGCAGTCGGCGAATGCGTCGAGCTTGGCGACCTTGACCCGCGCCCAGACTACTTGCGGCAGCGCCAGGCACATCGAGAGGACGGCCTCGCAGACGGTCTCCTGGTAGCCGACGTGCCCGGCCTCGACGATGGCGCGAACGCCGTCACGCAACAGGTTGTAGTCGAGCACGTTGCGGGCGTCGAAAGGTGGCGCGCAGTTCTCGAGGCGTACCGCCAGGCTGAACCGCAGGCGTTGCTTGTGCAAGCGTTCGGCCGAGTAGATGCCGATGCTTGCGAGGACGATGAAGTCCTCGACGAAGACCGTCACGGCGCGGCGTCGTATGGCGCTTCCAGGTGCAATGCTCATGAGCGAACGGAATGCAAGTGGCGCGGTGCTCCCGCAATATCCGTTCCCGCCGCTCGATATGGGCTATCACGCACCGGGGCGACCTTGTTCAAGCACTTCGGCTTGACGGCCGAAGCGGCCAGAAGGCTGCCGGGAGAAAGCCCCTGCCCGCGCAGGACACGACAATAGCGTTGCTGCCGCAACCCGCTTGAGAAGTGGGCAAGGGCCCGCGACGCATGCCGATGGCGTGAAGGAGGCGGGATCCGCGGCCTGGAACGAAGGGGGGGCGATGCGCTCGTCTCATTGGAAGCTTCCCGCAGTCGTGCTTGCCTGTGCGAGCGCGATTCTCATGTTGGCGGTCGGCATTCGGCAGGCGTTCGGCCTGTTCCTGGCACCGATGGCGGTCGATCTCGACATCGGCCGAGGTGCCTTCGGGTTCGCGATCGCGCTGCAGAACTTGCTGTGGGGCTTGCTGCAGCCGTTCACCGGAATGTTCGCCGACCGGTACGGCGCAGGTCGCGTGCTGGTGCTCGGCGCGGCTCTTTATGCAACAGGCCTGAGCCTGATGGCGGTTTCGACGACGCCGGCGATGCTCGACTGGAGCGCCGGAGTCCTGATCGGCATCGGCCTGTCGGCGTGCTCGTTCGGCGTCGTGATGGGCGTGGTCGCACGTTCGGTTGCCCCCGAGCGGCGCAGCTGGGCGCTCGGCCTGGTCGGAGCCGGCGGTTCGTTCGGCCAGTTCGCCATGCTGCCCATAGGGCAATCGCTGATCAGCGCCGCGGGGTGGAACGGGGCCCTTTTCCTGCTCGCGGCGGCGGTCCTGCTGATCGTCGTGCTCGCCGTGCCGCTTGCCGGCAAGCCCGCCGCCACCACCGACTCCAGCCCGCACGACACTCGCGCCGCGCTCCGGCAGGCGCTGTCGGACCGCGGCTTCTGGTTCCTGACCGCCGCCTTCGCCGTCTGCGGCTTCCAGACCATCTTCCTGATGATTCACCTGCCTGCGTTCCTGCTCGATCGCGGCCTGCCCCTTTCGGTAGGCGTGACCGCGCTGGCGCTCGTCGGCCTGTGCAACGTGGTCGGCTCTTACGGCTGCGGCCTGCTCGGCGGCCACTTTCGCAAGAAGCACGTGCTCGGCTGGATCTTCGCGGTTCGCGCTGTCGTAATCGCCGCCTACATCTCGGTGCCGGTGACGCCGCTCACGACCTATGCGCTGGCGATGACGATCGGCTTCACCTGGCTCGGCACCGTGCCGCTCACCAATGCGCTCGTGGCCGATATCTTCGGGGTGCGCTATCTGTCGACGCTGTTCGGCATCGCTTTTCTCGGCCACCAGATCGGCAGCTTCTTCGGCGCCTGGTACGGCGGCTATGTCTTCGACACCACCGGGTCGTACCAGATCGTCTGGATTCTCTGCATCGCGGCCAGCGTCGTTGCGGCCGCCTTGTTATGGCCTATCGACGACCGGCAGCGTGCGTTGCCGGGGGTCGCATCCCCTGCCCCAACGTGACCCCGCGGTGCGATGCGCCCGAGCCACCAAGGCAGCACCGTCAGACGCGGGTGCGCCCGGCGATCCAACGCCGCCTGCATCCGAGCCTGCCGCGGCCCAGCGCGCGACAACCTGGCCGAGGCGGCCGAGCTCAGCGCGCGCCGGTGAGCTCAGCGCGCGCCGGTGACCGGCGCGCAGTCGGCCATGCAGCGCACGGCTTTCGTATCGGGCCGGTCGTCGACGATGAATCCGTCGCGGTTAGGCATTCGCAGCGCGACCAATGAACGCGCATCGACCACCGCGTCTGCGCCGAGCAACCCGTTCAGGTGCAGCAGGTAGGCGCTGACGGCGTAGACCTCGTTGTTCGAGAGCGACTGCGGTGCGGTCATCGGCATCGAACGGCGCACGTAGTCGAACAGGATCGGCGCGTACGGGTACATGCTGCCCGGCGTCAGCACGCGCGCGTTGGTCTTGAACGAGCCGACGCCGCCGACCATCGGTCCGAACACCGGCCCACCGGCGGCTGCCGCGCCATGGCAGCTGGCGCACTGCGCGTCGTACACCGCCTTGCCGGCCGCGACCGAACCGGACCCTGCCGGCAGCCCGGCGCCGTCGGGGGTTCGAACGTCGATGTTCCACGCCACGAGATCGGCTTCGGAGATGCGCTGACCGTGCCGGGCCGGTGCGGCGGCGGCCGAGGCCGCGTTGCCCGATGCATTCATCGATGCGGTGGTACAGCCCGCCAGCAGCGTCGCGATCAACGCTGCGATCCATGCCGAGGGCATCGCGACCTGCGCGCGTCGGAGTTCAGGCGATCGCATTCTTCACCTCCCCGTTGGCGGCCAGCGACCATGGGAACACGCCGTTGTGGTGCTGCACGAAGCCGGTGATTGCACGCACCTTGCGGATTTCGTCGACCGTCGGCTGCACGTAGCCGGTCGAATCGACCGCCCGGCTGGCGATCGACGTGGCTCCGCCATCCCACTTCCAGCGCAATCGAAATCGCGTCAGGCACTTGTCCAGCACCGGCTCCTCGAGACGCGCCTGGCGCCAGCTGCGGCCACCGTCGACCGTGACGTCGACCGCGCGGATCTTGCCGTTGCCCGACCACGCGAAGCCGAGGATCTCGACCTCGCCCGGCTGCACCGTCATGCCGCCGGAGGGCGAGGTGATCACCGACTTGGCTTCCATGTCGAAGCTGAACTGTCGCCACTTGCCGTCGGGCATCGGGTCGGTGTAGCGCGCGGTCTCGCTGCGCAAGTGCCACGGCTGGTCGCCGACCTTCAAGCGGCGCAGCCACTTGACGCTGACGTTGCCTTCCCAGCCCGGGACGAAGAGCCGCAGCGGGTAGCCGTTCTCCGGGCGCAGCATCTCGCCGTTCGCGGCGTACACGATCATCGCGTCGTCGAGCATCTTCTTCATGGGAAGGCTGCGCGCGTGAGCCGCACCGTCGGCGCCCTCGGCGAGCACCCACGACGCCCCCGGCGCGATGCCGGCTTCGTCGAGCAGCGCCGAGACCGGGATGCCGGTCCACTGCGCGCACGAAAGCATGCCGTGCGTCTGCTGCACGGTCTTCGAGACCGGCTTCAGCCAATCGGCCAGGCCGTTGCCGGAGCATTCCATGAAGTAGAAACGCGACACCGACGGGTACTTCATCAGGTCGGCCATCGTGAACACCAGCGGCTGGCGCACCATGCCGTGGATCGCAAAGCGGTGGCGCTCGGGGTCGATGTCGGGAACGCCGTTGTGGTGGCGCTCGAAGATCAGTCCGTTCGGCGTCACGGTACCGTGCTGCCGGTGCAGCGGCGTCATGCTCCAGTCGGAGAAGTTCTGCCGGTTCACGAAAACGTCGGTACGACGGCGCAGCACGTGGGCCTCGTACTTCGACGGCATGCCGTACTCGCTGGCCGGCAGCGCGCGGCCCATCGCCAGATTCGATGCCGGCACCGGTTCGACCGCGGCTTCGGCGTGCCGCGGCGGCACCAGCGCTGCGGCGCCGGCCGCCGCGGCAGCGACCGACCTGCCGAGCATCGCGCGCCGGGTCGGCCCGTGCGTCACCGAGGTCGGCGATTGCTTGATCTCGGTCTGCACGGCTTGCACCAGTGCGGTCGCGTCAGTATTGCTCATCGTCCTTGTCTCCGTCGTTGGTCCTGTGGCGTGCCGCGCTGTCGCCCGGCACCGTGCACGGCAAGTTAACGCCTGATCGACGGGTGGTCAATCGAGCCTTCCTCGGGGGGCGGTTCAGCCGTGCACTCACCGAATCGCCTTCGGCCCGCGCGCCGGACAAAAGGTCTTCACGGTTTAGCGCGCTCCCGGTCGTGCACTGCGCGACGTCATCGCGAAGCACACGCACCAGGAGCGGCGCCAGCTGTCGTTTTCTCGCTTTACCCTCGCGCGCTCCGCGCTCGCCGCTCCGGCGCCCCTGGCACGGCAGGAACCCCTGTCAGGCAACTCGCAATGAACGCCTCCGCCACCCGCCCGAGCCGCCGCTCCCGATGCACGACGATAGAGAGCGCCCGTGCCGCGCGCGGCAGCACTGTTTTCAACTCGACCAGCCAACCTCCCGCCAGCGCTTCCGCCACCGCCTTGCGCGACAGGCAGCCGATGCCGACACCGGCTGCCACCACGCGCTTGACGGCCTCGCTGCTGCCGAGCTCGAGTTCTATTCGCAACGGCCGCACGCGATCGGCGAGCCAGCGGTCGGCGGCCTCGCGGGTGCCCGAGCCGGGCTCGCGCATTGCCCAACCGGCGGCCGCCAGCTCGGCCGCGCTCACAACCCGCTTGCCGGCCAGCGCGTGACCGGGCGCGGCGACGATCACCAGCTCGTCGGCGAGCCAGCGGCGCACGATCACGTCGGGGTGGCGTTGCCGGCCCTCGATGAAGCCGATGTCGACGTCGAAGCGCGCCACTGCCTCGATCACCTCGCTGCTGTTGCCGATGACGAGCCGCGCCGACGCTTCGGAATGGGCCTGCTTCCAGCGGGCGATCATCTCCGGCAGCAGGTACTCGCCGATCGTGAAGCTGGCCGCCATGCGCAGCGGTGCCAGCGGCTCGCGGGTGAAGAGCGCCTGCAACTCGGCCGCCTGCTCGAGCAGCGAGAGCGTCAGCGGCAGAAGAGCCCGGCCGTGCTCGTTGAGCAGCAGCCGCCGGCCAACGCGGTCGAACAGCGGCGAATCGAGCGCCGTTTCGAGAGCGGCCAGCGCGGTGCTCGCTGCCGACTGCGAGCGGGCGACGCGGTCGGCGGCGGCGCGGGTCGAGCCGCTTTGCGCCATCGCCGCGAAGACCTCGAGCTGGCGCAGGGTCAGGCGCAGCCGCTGATCGGTTTTATCGTTCATGGCGAGCGAGATTACCCGCTTTTCCATTCAGGCTCGACTGCCTAGCATCAAAGTCATTCCCACCCACGCCGCCGGAGCCGCTCCTTGTTCAGACTCTTCTCGCGCGAGCCGCTGCACGATCCGCTCGCTTCGCCGGTGCCGGGCGCGACGACCGAGATCAAGACGACGACCTGCTACATGTGCGCCTGCCGCTGCGGCATTCGCGTGCACCTCCGCCATAGTGAAAAAGGCAGCGAGCTGCACTACATCGACGGCAACCCCGAGCACCCGATCAACAAGGGGGTGATCTGCGCCAAGGGCGCCTCGGGGATCATGAAACAGGTGTCGCCGGCTCGGCTTACCCAGCCGCTGCTGAGAAAAGCAGGCAGCGCGCGCGGTGCCGGCGAGTTCGAACCGATCTCGTGGGAGCGCACCTTCCAGATCCTCGGCGATCGGCTGGCGAAGATCCGCGCCACCGACCCGAAGAGGTTCGCCCTCTTCACCGGCCGTGACCAGATGCAGGCGCTGACCGGCCTGTTCGCGCGCCAGTTCGGCACCCCCAACTATGCTGCGCACGGCGGCTTCTGCTCGGTGAACATGGCCGCCGGCATGATCTACACGATCGGCGGCAGCTTCTGGGAATTCGGCGGCCCCGATCTCGACCGCGCCAAGCTCTTCGTGATGATCGGCACTGCCGAGGACCACCACTCGAATCCCCTCAAGATCGCCCTCGGCAAGTTCAAGCGCAGCGGCGGCCGCTTCATCTCGATCAACCCGGTGCGCACCGGCTACTCGGCGATTGCCGACGAGTGGATTCCGATCAAGCCCGGTACCGACGGCGCCCTCTTCATGGCGCTATTGCACGTGCTGATCGAAGGCGATCTGATCGACCGCGCCTTTCTCAAGCGATTCACCAACGCGCCGCAGCTCGTCGTGCTCGGCACCGGCACCGAACGCGAAGGCATGTTCGCGCACGACTCCGACCCGGCCAAGGGCCCGCCCGGCGATGGCCGCGAACCGCACAACAAGCTCGTTTTCGATGCCGTCTCGAAGACCATCGTCGCCGCGTACCCGGAAGGCATCGCCGACGGTGCCGATCCAGCGCTCGAAGGCCACTACACGCTGGCCGACGGCACGAAGGTGGCGCCGTCGTTCCAGTTGCTGATGGATCGCGTGGCGCCGTGCACGCCCGAGTGGGCGGCGGCGATCACCGGCATTGCGGCCACGCGCATCGCCGAGCTTGCCCGCGAGATGGGCGAGACCGCCCTGCGCCATGCCTTCACGCTGCCGATCCCGTGGACCGATGCCTGGGGCAAGCACCACGAGACCACGCAGGCCCGGCCGGTCGCCTTCCATGCCATGCGCGGGCTGGCGGCGCATTCGAACGGCTTTCAGACGATCCGCGCCCTGGCGGTGCTGATGAGCGTGCTCGGCACCATCGACGCGCCCGGCGGCTTTCGCCACAAGGCGCCCTACCCGCGTCACATCGTGCCGAACTTCCGGGCCTTCAATTCGCCCGAGATGATCAAGCCGAACACGCCGCTCAACGCGGCGCCGCTCGGCTTTCCGGCCAGCCCCGAGGAGCTGGCGATCCTGGCCGACGGCACGCCGATGCGGATCGACCACGCCTTCTCGTGGGAAGCGCCGCTGTCGGCGCACGGCCTCATGCACACGGTGATCACCAACGCGACGCGCGCCGACCCATACCGCATCGACACGCTCATGATCTTCATGGCCAACATGGCGTGGAACTCGACCATGAACACGATGGCCGTGCGCGAGATGCTCAACGCCAGGAACGCCGATGGCGAATTCCAGATCCCGTTTCTCGTCGTCTGCGACGCCTTCCAGAGCGAGACGGTCGCCTTCGCCGACCTGGTGATGCCCGACACCACCTACCTCGAGCGCCACGACGTGATGGGCATGCTCGACCGGCCGATCTCCGACTTCGACGGCCCCGCCGATTCGGTGCGTGTTCCGGTCGTGCCGCCGACGGGCCAATGCAAGCCGTTCCAGGATGTGATCGTCGAGCTTGCGTCGCGATTGAAGTTGCCGGCTTTCACCACCCCGGAAGGCGGCCGCAAGTTCAAGGACTATCCGGACTTCGTCGTCAACTTCGAAGCGCAGCCCGGCATCGGCTTCCTGATGGGCTGGCGCGGCAAGGACGGCACCGAGCACCTGCGCGGCGCGCCGAA